>DATIUL010000387.1:0-1770 GCA_035466865.1 Anaerolineaceae bacterium
ACGTAAAACCGCACTTGATAGCCCGTTCAACCACCGAAATGCGGGTGGCATGGTCAAGGTGAATACAAACGGGCACGCTGACTTTTTCCGCGTAAACACGAAGGGCGGACATAAACGCTTCCATTGGAAATAAATTATCAAAGACATCGGCGTAGGCCAGGATTACTGGCGACTGAGTCTCTTGAGCGGCTTGTAGTACCCCAGCGGTCATCTCAAAATTGAGAACATCAAAGGCTCCAACTGCAAATGATGATTTGTTGGCATTTTTGAGAATTTCTTTAAGGGTTACGAGTGCCATAACGCTCCAGTATTTCTTTATTTATTGATAGATTCACAACTTTTCATTGAGAAATCATAACATGTTCGCCTCTGAATGGACTTGAACGTATGTGTAAAAAATGTGAAGCGGTAAGCTGATATCCAAGACGATCTACAAAGAATATCAAAAAAACCACCTGCCTAACTGACAGATGGTTCTTTCGAAGGGTAATTATGGTCAGTTAGCAGTCGAGGTAACGTTCGATCTCTATCGGAATGGGGCGGGTGAGGATGTCATTGGATTCCTTGCGCAGAGCTTTCACCCAGAAGCTGATGAAATCCTTGGAGAAGACGCCAGAATTAGTTAAAAAGTCGCTATCTTTCTCGAGGGAATCCAAGGCTTCGTTGAGTGAGAAGGGTACCTTTTTGATGCGTTTTTGCTCGGCCTCTGGCCAGGACATAACATCATCGTCAAAAGGCCCGTACCCGGCAGTGCGTGGGTCAACTTTGCGTGCAATGCCATCCAAACCGGCTAAAAGCATGGCTGGGATGGCCAGGTAGGGGTTACAAGTGGCGTCCGGTGTGCGATATTCGATACGCGCTTCGCTGGGATCGGTAGCATATTTGGGAGCACGGATGGCCGCGTTGCGATCACCTTTGCCGAAGAAACAGCTGGTTGGAGCTTCAAAACCAGGAGCAAGGCGCTTAAAGGAATTGGTGGAAGGGTTCGTGAGAGCGCAGAGTGCAGCAGCGTGGTCAAGTATGCCGCCTACATAGTGCATGGCGGTCTCACTCAGATTGGCATAACCCTTGGAGTCGTAAAAGACGTTGGTATCGCCCTTCATCAGCAACTGATGGAAGTGCAAGCCGTTACCGGCAGCCCCGTAAAAAGGCTTTGGCATAAAGGTGAGCGTTTTGCCTTCCTGGTAGGCCATATTTTTGGCCAGGTATTTGACCATCAAAGAACCGTCGGTGGATTTGAAAATATCCTGGAGGGGCGGTTCAATTTCGCCATGACCTGGACCACCTGCTTCGTGGTGGTGATATTTGACTTTATATCCAAAATCTTCCATCAACAAAGAAATGTCGTTGCGCAAGTCTTGGTTTTGGTCAGAGGGGGCGATACGATGGTAGCCGTGATGATTTGGCACCAGGTAACCGTTGGTAGTTTCATTCTCCACCCAGTCGGACTCGTATGAAACGAGGCGGTAAGAGCTGACATTTAGCCTATTTTCGAAGCTCGCCTCGTCCAGAATGAAGAATTCATACTCTGGACCCCAGATGGACGCATCCGCGATACCAGTCGTTTGCAGGTAAGCTTCCACCTTGGCAACTATCTGGCGCGGATCAAAATCGAAACGTACTTTGGTGTCGGCTTCATAAATATCGGCTAAAAAAGACAGGGTAGGGCGTTTGAAGAAGGGGTCCATAAATCCAGTGGAAAGGTCTGGAATCAATACCATATCTCCGGCATTGACAGGTTTAAACCCAACCGCTGAACCATCGAAGCCA
>DATIUL010000388.1:0-3916 GCA_035466865.1 Anaerolineaceae bacterium
TGGGCAGCCAGCATCAGGGGCACGGAGAGCTTCAGGATCGAAGCGGCTTCCATATGTAAAGGTGCAAACAGGACGTTGGAATTATTGTTAGAACCTGTCAGGAAAGCCCCGAGCATACCGATAAAAGGGACGATAGCCGGGAATAAATAGCGATTGAAGGCTGCGCCAAGGCCCCGTGCCAGCAGACTCGTCATCCCAGTGTGGGACATAATTTGGGATAAGCCTACCATGGCCAGGATGCCAAGGCTGGGTTCAATGGCGGTGAGCAAGCTCTTTTGAATAATCCGGCAGGGCGAACTCTTGCTCAGTAGTCCATTAGTGGCATAAATCAGTCCGCCGAGTAAAACAACTACAAAGGTGAGTGTTCCCGAATGGGATAAGGGGAACCACACCTTACCCTGACCGGCAGGGACAACCCAGCCTGCGGCTGTGCGGAGCTCGGGGAAGGCAAAACTTACCTTCCAGGAGTCCAGAAGATTCCTGAGCGGTGGAACGGTTACAGCCAGGAAACCAAGAGTAACCAGGATCATATATGGAGAAACCGAAACAAAGACCAATCGGGAGGCAATTCTTGTTTTTGGTAACAGCGGAGTATCGGCTAATTTCGGGTGGTAGAGAGGCAGGCTGCGGATTAGCAAGAGGATCAATGCCCCAAGGATGGACGCTCCAAAGACGGCCACGTTACCCATGCCAGCAGTGGCCATCAGGTACTGCGTTAGCCCCATTCCCAGGGTCAGCAGGATAATGGCTGGCATTCCATGCCGCACCCCCTGCCACTTCTGGCTGATGTAAAGGATGAGCAAGGCACACGGAAAAATGGCCAAGCCGAGCAAGATGGCCGAGTCTGGTGCCAGAGTCTGCGCCGGGTAACCTGAAACAGCAACCAGCGCGTTGAAGGCTGCGCCAATGGTTCCGAAGGTGACGGCCCAGGCGTGCCCCAGGCAGGCCATGACGACCGAATCAACGGCGTTGAAGCCCATGCTCAGTAGTATTGGCGCAACGATGGCAACCGGCACTCCAAAACCACCCATGCCCTGCATGAAAGCTGTCAGGACGATGGTAAGCATCAGGATTTGGAGCGTGCGGTCCTTCATCCACATCGGTACGAGGTCGCCAATCAGCTGGATCGTTCCAGCTTCATTAGCGAGATGATAAAGAGTAATGGCTCCCCAAACCGTCCATAGAATATCCATGGCCAGTAAAAATGCTTTTGCCTGCGACCAAGCCAAGAGCTGCCAGTCAGCTCCGAATGCAACCAGGGCGATGAGCGCGGCCACAAGCCACGAGGCTGTGGCGGCGCGCCTGCCGCTCCATTTAAAGACGATCATCAAGAGAATAACCGTCAGGATGGGCAGGAAAGAAAGGAGCCAGTTGTACCAGGTAAGTGCCATGTAACCTTTCAATTATAGCCAAGAAAAGTTGCTGCACGTTTTCTTTTTGAGAGCACAAATTTGCAGTTCTGAATGCGAGGTTTTAGAACACCATCTGCACGAAAGAATGGTAAAATATTCTCTCATTCCGGGGCGGTGGCGGAATAGGCAGACGCAAAGGACTTAAAATCCTTCGATGGTGACATTGTGTGGGTTCGACCCCCACCCGCCCTACTTTTCCTTTTTCGTTGTGATATGATTTTCTATGTATGGCTACATTGAAAACCTTTCCTATTATTCGCCTTAAGCCCACCTCATTATTGGTTCTTTTCACTGTCTGCCTTTTAGTTCTTTCAGCTTGCCAACGAGCAACCCCCCCACCTGACCCGACCGCAACACCCACACCCTTACCCACAAACACGCTTCAGCCGACCATTCTGATCGAAAACGGCACTGAAATCATGGTGGCGCAGCCTGCCAACCCAACCGCAACCCCTAACTTTGAAAATCCGAACCCGGTACAAGTGAGCGAGCTGCAGTTCTTCCAGCGCGACTATCGTGTCCAGGTGATTGCCAAGCTGCAAAATACCCTGAACAACGTTCTCCTGCGAGATATCAGTTACGAGATAATCCTGCTGGATACTGACGGCAACCGCCTGACAAACACGTATGGTGCTATCAAATACCTTTTCCCGCGCGAAACGGTGGGCGTGGTGGCGATGGTTGACCTGCCGCCAGGGCTTATTGCGACCAACCTACAGCTTCAGATCACGGGGGGAAAACAGGAGCAAGGCCAGAAATACACCCAGCCGCTGAGTGTAAGCGGCAGCACAGCCAACACCGTCCCCAGTGGCCAAATGGCGACTGCCTGGCTTGTAAACAAAGACGTTTTCACCTACACGCAAGCATCCCTAAACGCCATCGCCTATGATAATAATGGCGAAATCATTTGCGGCGGATCCAAAGCCCAGGAATTTATACCGTCAAACGATAAAATCGGCGTTTCAGTTCAGCTCATGGATTGCCCGGAACCACCCGCTGTGGTGGATTTTTATGCCTTCCTCACGCCTCAATCAGCAGCCCTCCCGGACGGCCCATGGCAGAATAATATTGAACTCAGCCAATGGAATTTCATTGTTAATGACCTGAATCAGATGACGGGCGGGGTGGAACTGAAGAATTTAACAGATCGAACTCTTACCAGAAATTTTTTCGTCCTAACCGCAGCTGATGCCAACGGAAAAGTGTGCCTGGCTGAAAACAAATTTCTGGACGCACTCTGGCCTTCTGAACAAACGGGATTCTCTTTAGGAATTTTTGATCTGCCTATCAACTGCAATCCAGAAACAGCCTATCTAAAAGTAATTCCCGGCGAATTTGGCCTCAACCCGCTGGCTTACAATCCATTGATAGCCTCAAACGCCTCGATTGTGGTATCTGAAGAACGCACCTTTGTGAAGGTGCGTGTGATCAATAACCTAAACACCACAATACCCAATGCTTTAGTTTCAATCGTAATAAAAGACACAAGCGGTAAAATTGTAGGAGCTGGCACACTGATGACACAAAGCATACCGGCAAGCGGGATGCTGGAAGTGGAAGTGCCCAGTATCTTCACAGGAGATATCAATACATTAAAACCAAGCGCCTCAGTGACCATTCCTGATGGTGTAATTACAGGTAAATAAGGAGCTTTATGTCGATCAAGTTGAAACCCGGCCTGCGCCGTTTTACAGCCACTACCATTGAACCACTAACCCCCGTTCCTTCGGATATTGATATTGCCCAAGCCGCGGTGCTCAAGCCCATTTCTCAAGTTGCTGAGGAATTGGGGCTATTACCGGAAGAGCTTGAACTTTACGGAGATTATAAGGCCAAGGTAAAGCTTGAGATCCTTGAACGACTTGCTGGTAGACCAGATGGCAAATATATCGATGTAACCGCCATCACCCCCACCCCCCTGGGTGAAGGCAAGACAACGACCACCGTTGGGCTTTCCCAAGCGTTGGGTGCCCACCTCGGAAAAACGGTGCTCACCTGCATCCGCCAACCTTCCCAAGGCCCCACATTTGGCATCAAAGGCGGCGCGGCCGGCGGCGGATACTCCCAGGTTATCCCCATGGAAGACTTCAACCTGCATCTGACAGGCGACATCCATGCCATCACCGCTGCAAACAACCTTTTGGCTGCAGCCATTGACACGCGCATGATGCACGAATCCCAGCAGACCGATAAGGCCCTGTTTGACCGCTTATGCCCCAAGGACAAAAAAGGCCAACGGCACTTTGGTGTGGGCATGAAAGGCCGCCTGAAGAAATTAGGCATCACCGAAACCGACCCGGAACTTTTAACGGATGAGCAAAAAGCCAAGTTCGCCCGCCTGGATATCGACCCCGCCACGGTGACATGGCGGCGTGCCGTGGATGTAAATGACCGCATGCTGCGTGGCATCACCGTTGGGCAGGGACCTGAGGAGAAGGGTTTCGAACTCAAAACCAATTACTACATCTCTGTTGCCTCCGAAATTATGGCCATCCTGGCCCTGG
>DATIUL010000389.1:0-4747 GCA_035466865.1 Anaerolineaceae bacterium
ATGGAGAGAAGGAAAAGCACATGCCCAAGACGTCAGATATTTTATCGGTCATCCTCGGGGGAGGTCAGGGAAAACGCCTCTTCCCCCTCACCCAAGAACGCTCGAAGCCAGCTGTTCCAATTGCCGGTAAATATCGCCTGATCGATATACCGATAAGTAACTGTCTGAATTCTGGCATCTTCAAAGTTGCTGTACTCACCCAATTCAATTCAGTTTCGCTCAATCGCCATATCACATCAACTTACAACTTTGACGCGTTCCATTCGGGTTGGGTGCAGGTTTGGGCAGCTGAGCAGACTATGGCCCACACGGATTGGTACCAGGGCACAGCGGATGCCGTGCGCAAGCAACTTTTGCAGATTGTCTCTGCCCGGTCGGATTATGTGCTTATCCTCGCTGGCGATCACCTCTACCGTATGGACTATGCCAAAATGGCTGAATTCCATTGGCAAAACGACGCTGATATCACGGTGGCCGTCCAGCCAGTACCCAAGAATGAAGCTTCCCGTTTTGGCATCCTCAAAGTGGACGAAAACGGCCGCATTACCAATTTCGCTGAAAAACCCAAAGATCCGCAGTTACTGGAAAGCTTTGTCAGCCGTAACGACCCTGAACAACCCTACCTGGGGTCGATGGGCATCTACCTATTCAAGACCGACGTACTGATCGAGATGCTGACTCACGATCGCAATCTCGAAAAACTGGACGATTTTGGCGGGGACATCATCCCCTTTGCCATCAAAGAAAACATGTCAGTCTACGGTTATAGTTTTGAGGGCTACTGGCGCGATATTGGAACCATCCGTACTTTTTATGAAGCCAATCTTGAACTTGCCGAGGAAAAACCTTCCTTCAACTTCTTTGACCAGCGCAACCCCATCTACACCCATGCCCGCTTTTTGCCTGGATCGCGCACCCATTGCTGCAAAATGAACAATGTACTTCTGGCTGAAGGTTGCGAAATCTCCGGCGACCTTATTGAACATTCTGTGATTGGTCTGCGCAGTATTATCGGTGAAGGCACGCAGATATTTGATAGCATCCTGATGGGCGCAGACTATTACGGTTACACAAAAAGCGGTGCGCCGGTGGGGATTGGCAAAAACTGTCGCATCCAGGGAGCCATTATCGACAAAAATGCCGGTATTGGTGATAATGTGATCATTAAGCCCTTCCCGGATGATGCCGAGGTGGATAACCCCTTGTACGTGGTGAGGGATGGGATCGTGATTGTACCCAAAAATACGGTGATTCCCTCAGACACAGTCATCCAACCCGGATTCTAACAAGCCCTGCAAAAACTAAAGCTGGCCTGAATTCAGGCCAGCTTTGTTATTAAAAGGCTGGATGTGTTTGTTATTGCTTGTGTTATCCAAATTGCAGTTGGTATGCAGCGATACTAAAGGCCGAAGCTACATTTAGGGAGCCTTTAATACCAGCCATCGGCAACCTGAGCGTCATGTTGGCCAGGCGCAGCAAACCCGGGTCTATGCCGGTAATCTCATTGCCAACAGCCAGGACAAGCGTTTGCCAATCAGGCGGAATCTGCCAGGTAAAAAGATCTGGCGCGCCTTCCTCTGCTTCCAGAACAATCAGTTTGTGCCCCATAGCCTGGAGTTCCTTGGCAATTTCAATAGCGTTATTTGCTTGCTGCCAGGGAAGGCGTTTTTCGGAACCCAGGGCCGTTCGTGCCACGGTTTCTTGCTCTTCCGGGGTGGGGGTTATACCGCACAGGTACAACTTGACCAGCCCCGCTCCATCAGCACTCCTGAAAATGGCCCCTACGTTTAGGGCTGAACGCACATTATCAAGCAGTCCGATGATTTGGTGATCTTGGCCTTGGATTAGGCTGGCGGGTATATCTGTGTTTTGAGATAAGCGTTTTTCGGTAACCTCCAGCTCAGCCCCGCATTTTGGGCAGTACTTACCACTGTACTCGGCCAAATCAAGCGGGAAGCGCAAACGACATGCCGGGTTAGAACATTCAGTAAAAACCCAATCAGATTTTGGAGGCATGGGTTTAGTTTACCAAGTTTTGTTTCTGTTTACATGGCAGGGAAATGGAATTGTGATTGGATCCGTTTGGGGAAGATCTTGAAAGGTAAAGAGTGATTAAAATGTTAGACGCCTGGGTGAGGGGGGCACCCAAGCGTCTAACAAATATATTATACACATGCGCATAATTAAATCAAGTATTAAGTTCAAGACCTGGCATTTTCTTTCAAACAGTAAGGCGCATTTTAGTAATCATGGTAGCAGGTGCATTAACGGAAAGCGATTTCACCGCTTTCGGTGCAAAAGGCTTCAAAACTGTAACCTTCAAGGGTCAGTTCGTGCAGTACCAGGCCAAGGCCTTCAACGGTGTTCTCACGGTTTAGGCCGCCATCGTGCATCAGAACTACCTTGTTGGGGTTGGCAAGGCCTGCTTTGACATTATTCAGGATTGAATCTCCGGGAATACCTTTCCAATCCAGGGTATCAATGGTCCAAAAAGCTGGCACATATCCAACCTGGGCCATATAGGAATAGACTGTGGAATTTACTGCGCCATATGGCGGCCGCAAACAGGGTGTTACCTGGCTGGAAAGGCCCGCGCTGCTTGCCAGCGCGTTGCGTATAGCCCAATTGGTGTTGGCTACTTCATTGTAAAAACCACCATAATCCAGTGTTGTGAAATCCGTATGGGTGTAACTATGGTTCGCCAGGGTCTGGCCGCCTTCCGCCAAAGATCTAACAACTTCAGGGAATGTGGCGGCACTGCGGCCGAGCTCGAAAAACGTACCTACCGCGTGGTAGCGCTGCATCAATTCGAGTATCTGCGGGGTCCAATTTGGGTCCGGTCCATCATCAAAGGTCAGGTAGATTATTTTGTCTGGGTCAGCTGGTTCCTGGCTGTTTGAGTTATCCGAGGGTGTTGGGCTGGCTTGGGGTTCGATTGGTTCCGTCCAGGCCAATACCAATTTATCAAAATCACTGCTGGCGTTCTGAGGGGGGATGGAGGCTTGCGGGGTATAACCCAAACGCGCCTGTGCGTTGACGGGCAGGTTTGATGTCGCTGCCAATAATAAAAGCAGCAATCCGCCAAGGATTTGCCTGAAATTTTTGATTTTCATAGTTTCGCTTTTTCCGATTATACAACAACCGGATAAGTAGCTTTGAAACCTTGCAAAGGCTTGCCCAGGCTAGGGCAACGCACCTGCCAATCAAAGTGCAGCAATTGTAGGTCAGGTTCCGCTTTTGAACCTGACATTACTCCAAAAGACCGATCTTAGCTGCCATTAGACTATGAGTGCCTTCCAGCAGAAGTAGGTCAGGTTCCGCTTTTGAACCTGACGCCACTAACTCTTCACTTTATACATCGATGTTTGCTGATGACGAGAAACGTGATGTCAGGTTGAAAGGCGCAACCTGACCTACGATAAGGCAAGACGCACGGATAATGAGGGGAAATATTAAGCAAGATGTCAGGTTGAAGGGCGCAACCTGACCTACGAAAAATGTATAGGTAGAGTGTAAAGTGTGAATCTACAGCCTACTGTCAAGTTGAACGGCACAACCTGACCTACAATAAAGATGTCGGGCGGGTTAGGGTAAAACTAATGGTGTGCGCTATCTTGCCACGTGCCGTTCCAATATTCTTTGGTCAGCTGTAGGTCAGGTTCCGCATTTGAACCTGATGCCACGTACTCTTTGCTATATATACCGCTGTTTGCTGATGAGTTGCGCATTTCAATCTGTCAAATTACACTTTCGTTGTGTCAAATTTCATCCGCAATTATGTCGCCGGAGGAACGTATTTCTTCACCTTGGTTACTTCAGAGAGAGCCAAGTATTTTAATGACAAGAGATGCGTTGAGGCATTTCTTACTGCAATATCCACGATCCAAAAATATCATCGTTTTGAATTGATCGCTTTCTGTATCATGCCTGATCATATTCATCTACTCCTGACTCTGGCCGAAAAAGACTGCGATTTCTCCTCGAGAATCAAGGAAATCAAGAGAAAGACAACCGAGTCAATACGCATCATTAAAAAGGATTTAGGATTATCAGTCTGGCAGAGGCGTTTTTGGGAACACACGATTCGAGATCACACTGATTTTCAAAATTGTTTTGATTACATTCATTACAACCCAATAAAACATGGATATTCCAATACGTATGATTGGCAGTGGTCAAGTTATTGGCAATATTACGGTAAAGAAGAAAAGGATGTGCCGGAAATTGATCCAAAAACCTTCCAGGATGGCAAGTATTGTATGGGGAATGAAGGTGGGCGAGAAGCATGATGTCAGGTTGAAAGGCGCAACCTGACCTACAATCAGGTAAGACGCACAGGTAATAGAGGGAAAATATTAAGCAAGATGTCAGGTTGAGGAGCGCAACCTGACCTACAATAAAAATGACGAGCGGGTTACGGTAAACCTAATGGTGTGGGCTATTTTGCCACATGCCGTTTTAGTATTCTTTGGTCGGCAGAACTTTCTTGATTTCTTCAAAGAGGCTTGGGTTGGCAGGCAACAGGCTGGGTGCGACTTCAAGGAGCGACCTCGTTTCGTAGATGTAGGTCAGGTTCCGCATTTGAACCTGACGCCACGAACTCTTTACTATATATACCGATGTTTGCGGATGGCGAGAAGCGTGAGGTCAGGTTATAGGGCGCAACCTGACCTACGATAAGGCAAGATGCACGGGTAATAGAGGGGAAATATTAAGCAAGATGTCAGGTTGAATGGCGCAACCTGAC
>DATIUL010000390.1:0-10403 GCA_035466865.1 Anaerolineaceae bacterium
TGCCTGCGGTACTCCCAGCCTTGTATGCAGGGTTGGCGTGCATCGCAGTTTATTGCCAGACTCTTTGCTCCAAAAAGTGGATTATTGGGATGTTGAGGCTGCCCTTACAAATGCTCTGAAGGTTTTTGAAAATGGTCAAAAATTGAGTGAAGATGCACGCACGCAAGTGTTTGAAACTTTCGATCTGCAAAAACAAATGATCTCGTACCAAGAAATTATTCTGAATGCGCGCAAAAAACAACCTTTGTCAGCCATATTTGCTCCCGTCGGGGCAGAGGATACCTTTATTCTGGCACCCTGGTGCTTCATTTCAGACAAAGGGATTTACCATGACTATCTTGGTAAATTTCTCGCTTTGCAGGATCTTGTTGGCTTGGACCCCATCCTTAAAAGCCTTGGCCAAAATCATCAAGTGATCGGTTCTAAATTCCCCGCTGATATTATTCTAAAGCTGTACAAGATGGGCGTCCTGGTTCCGGTCTGTCAGAGTTAAATATTCTCGCCACCATCCACACGAATGATCTGACCTGTAATGAAGTCCTGCTTGAGGAGGTGAATAACATTCTCGGCGATCAATTCTGGGCTGCCAATGCGTTTTAATGGCACTCGCCTTTCAGCCACAGGCTGCATATCCATGCCCTCAAGGCCAGCTAAAGGCATCATAATCCCCGGAGCGACCGCGTTGACCGTGATGCGAGGTGCCAGTTCCAGCGCGAACTGCATGGTCATCTCGTTGATGCCGCTCTTCGTCAACCTGTACGCAAAATGATCGATTCCATGTTTAAAGACTTTTGAGTCCGATATATTGACTATCTTGCCGGACGCATCTTCTGGAAGATGCAGGGCAAAGGCCTTAATTAACAAGATTTGCGAAAAGAGATTCACACTGAAAACTTGCTGAAGCATTTGGGAGTCTGTTTCCAGTCCTTTGCCTTTGGGATAAATGCCAGCATTATTAACCAGCACATCGAGCTGGGAAAATTGTGCATAGATTGATGAGATTAACTTCTCAATTTGCTCAGGATCGCTCAAATCAGCCTGGAAAAGTTCGTAACGTCCCCCAAGAGGTTTGAGTTCTTCCTGCAAGGATTCCGCTTCTTCCACCGAATGGTTGTAGTGCAACGCCAGGTTACAACCTTCCATTGCCATTGCCTTTGCGATTGCGCGTCCAAGTCGAACTCCGCTCCCAGTGACCAACGCTACCTTGCCAATTAAGTCCATTTATCCTCACAAGTTCGGTCAGGCAATGATTGTTAACGCCTGCATGGTAAAATTTTATCATCTATGCCTTTGGAGGAATTTCAATGAATAACGCTGCAGTAGAGAAAGCCTTAAATACAATTCGTTTTGTTGCCGCCGACGGGGTACAGGTGGCAAATTCAGGCCATCCTGGCTTACCGATGGGTGCTGCCGCCATGGCTTACGCCCTCTGGACACGCCACCTAAAACATAACCCCTTAGACCCTAATTGGCCAAATCGCGACCGCTTTATTCTCTCCGGTGGGCATGGATCCATGCTGCTTTACACCTTGCTGCATCTTACAGGATACGACGTTAGCAAAGAAGACCTGGCGCAATTCCGCCAGTGGAAGTCGATTACACCTGGCCATCCCGAGTGGAAAGTAACCCCTGGTGTTGAAACAACAACCGGCCCATTGGGGCAAGGTTTTGCCAATGGTGTAGGCATGGCCCTGGCTGAAGCGCATTTAGCAGCAGAATTTAACCGCGATGGCTACAAAATTGTGGATCATTACACCTACGCAATTGTGACCGATGGCGACCTTATGGAAGGTATTTCAACCGAGGCAGCATCCTTTGCAGGCCATCAAAAGCTTGGCAAATTGATCTATCTCTACGATGACAATCAAATCTCGATTGAGGGATCCACGGATTTGGCATTCACGGAGGACCGTGGAAAAAAGTTCGAAGCTCTTGGCTGGCACGTGCAAAAAGTGGCCGATGGTAATGATGTAGAAGCCATCGATCAGGCCATTCAACTCGCGAAGAAGGATCCGCGCCCATCCCTGATAATGGTTCGGACTGTCATAGGTTACAGCCTCCCTACCAAGCAGGGGACCGCGGCCGTCCACGGAAATCCTCCCGGATGGGAAGAATTAAACAAAGCCAAAACCAATTGCAGCTGGCCGCTGGAACCGCTCTTCTTCACTCCAGACGACGTGCTGGCTCAATTCCGTCAGGCTATCCCCGCAGGCGAATCTGCCCAAAATGCTTGGGTGGAAACACTGTCCGCCTACGCAAAGGTGGAACCAGAACTGGCAGCGGAATTTCAGCGCCGTATAAACAAGGAATTGCCCGCAAATTGGGAGGAAGGCCTACCGGTATTCCCTGCCGACACAAAGGGCATGGCCACGCGTGTAGCATCTCATAAGTCAATCAATGCTTTAGCAGGCAAAATACCTGAGCTTATTGGTGGTTCCGCCGACCTCGCTCCCTCCAATAACACCTGGATGGAAGCCTTTTCTGCTTTCTCCGCTGAGGATCGCGCCGGCCGAAATATCCATTTTGGCGTCCGAGAATTGGGTATGACAGCCATTAGTAATGGAATCCTGGTCCATGGAGGTTTAATTCCTTATTGCGCCACTTTCCTGGTCTTTACCGATTACATGCGCCCTGCCATCCGGGTTGCCGCCATTTCGGGGATGGGAACAATTTTTGTTACCACCCATGATTCAATTGCGGTTGGCGAAGACGGTCCCACGCATGAGCCCATTGAACAGCTGATGAGTCTACGCTTGATACCTGGGTTGACAGTCATCCGCCCAGCGGATGCGAACGAAACCATGGAAGCATGGAAATATGCTTTGACTCATCGGGAGAAACCGGTTCTCTTCGCTCTGACCCGCCAGAATCTACCAACCCTGGATCGCAACGTTTACGGCGCAGTCTCAGGCACCCAGAAAGGTGCTTATGTCATCTACCAAACAGCTGAAAAAACGCCCGATGCGCTCATTATTGCCACGGGGTCAGAAGTATCCATAGCTCTCAAGGCCGTACCAGTATTGGAAGAGGCAGGCATCGCCCTTAGGGTCGTTTCGATGCCTTCCTGGGAATTATTCTCAGAACAAGATAAGGCCTATCAGGAAGAAGTATTACCAACCAGCCTTAAGAAACGTCTTTCAGTCGAAGCAGGAACAGTTATTGGTTGGCAAGAGTGGGTTGGAGCAGAAGGCATGAGCTTTGGAATTGACCATTTTGGCGCTTCAGCACCTGGTAATTTGGTGTTGGAAAAATTCGGTTTCACACCAGAGACAATTGTCGCTTTAGTCAAAAAACTGGTTTTATAGGAGCATTTGTATGGGTCGCGTAGAAGAAGTTCATAATCTTGGGCAAGCAATTTGGTATGACAACATTGAGCGCGGTATGCTGGACGATGGCTTAATTGCAGGAATGATAGCAGCCCAAGAGATCTATGGGATTACCTCTAACCCCAGTATCTTTGAAAAAGCAATTGGCAGTGGGATTGCCTATGATTTCGCGATCCAAACTTTAGCCTCCAGTGGCATGGACAGTGAACAGATTTACACTCGCCTGGTGATTGAAGACATCCAAAGAGCTTGTGATCTATTCAGACCGCTCTACGAATCCAGTAATGGCAATGATGGATATGTTAGCCTTGAAGTGAGCCCTTTGCTTGCTAACAACGCTTCAGCGACGATTAGCGATGCCCGTTCTCTTTGGGCTCAAGTGAACCGCAAGAACCTAATGATTAAAGTACCAGCTACTCAAGAGGGACTGGCTGCGATACGAGCCCTGACAGGTGAAGGTATTAATATCAATGCCACCCTGCTATTCTCCATTGAGCGTTATCAGGAAGTGATGTTTGCTTATCTGGCAGGCCTTGAAGACCGTCTGAACCAGGGGGAGGAAATCTCGCGCGTCAGATCCGTGGCCTCCTTCTTTATTTCCCGTATTGACACCAGCGTGGATCAAGCACTTGGGCAACTTGAAAAACAAAACAACGCAGACTACAAAAACCTGCGGGGCAAGGTTGCCATTGCCAATGCTAAGATGGCTTACCAGTCCTGGAAGGATGTTGTAAATAGCGAACGTTTCCAAAAACTCCAGAGTCTCGGCGCGGTCATGCAAAATCCACTTTGGGCTTCTACCGGTACCAAAGACGCATCCTATCCAGACACCACTTATATTGACTCGCTGGAAGCCGAGGGTACAGTAAATACCGTGCCACCGCACACTTTGAAAGCATTCATCGATCATGGCTCGGTTGGGCTTCAGATTGAGTCCGAACTGGTTGAGGCTAAAGAGGTTTTAGCAAGCCTGCAATCGTTGGGAATTGACCTTGCCCAGATTACTACCGCATTGGAAATTGACGGTGTGCTCAAATTCAAACAAGCCTATCAAAGCCTGCTCGAAACCATTGAAAACAAACGTCAGCTGACGCTAAAAAGTCTGGGGCATCTAGCCGAACCTATTCAGCAAGCATTACGTAAAGCGGCAGAAGATGTGCTCGTTAGCAGACTTTTTGAACATGATCCCACGCTATGGACGGAGGATAGAAGCCAATTTGAAGAAATCCGTAATCGCCTGGGTTGGTTGGACCTTCCCAGCCAGCAGTTTCAACTGGTCAATGAATTGGTTGGTTTCCGTAATTTATGCCTCCAGGCAGGTTTAACAGATGTTTTCGTGCTTGGCATGGGGGGGTCCTCCCTGGCACCGGAGGTGTTTAGCCTGACCTTTGCCAAGGAAGTACCGGCTGGCCAAGGTTTGCGGCTCCAAATTATAGACACGACCAACCCCGACGAGATTGCATGGCGTGAATCAAGTGTGGATCTACAAAAGACAGCCTTTATTGTGGCCAGTAAGTCGGGCTCAACAAGCGAGACAAACGCGGCTTTCCATTATTTCTGGGAAAAGCTTGTCAACTTGGGAGTGGAATTCCCGGGTGATCACTTCATCGCCATTACTGACCCTGGAACTTCGTTGGAAAACCTTGCGCGTGAACGCAAGTTTATGCGGATATTCCGTGCACCTGCCAACGTGGGAGGGCGCTATTCAGCATTTACGACCTTTGGGTTGGTTCCCGCGGCATTGATGGGAATCGATCTTCACAAATTACTTGCCAGAGCTGTTGAAGCCGAAATGGCATGCTGCCAGGATGTTCCCTATTCGCAAAACCCAGCGTTGGTCCTGGGGCTCAGTCTGGCTGAAGCCAGCAAAGCCGGCCAAAACAAGCTCGTCTTTACTTCGGATGAAACCTGTAAACCCTTCGGCCCCTGGTTGGAGCAACTGGTGGCAGAGAGTTCCGGCAAAAACGGCAAGGGCGTTCTCCCGGTTGAATCAGAACCCTGGCTTGAAGCAACGGAATACACGAACGACCGTATTTTTGTAGATATGCGTGTAGATAAAGAGGGCGACGATCGTCTGATGGCTTTGGTTGAAGCTGGGCATCCGGTTATCCGGCTGCACTTGGCAGATGTATATGACCTGGCCAAGCAGTTCTATCTGTGGGAATACGCTACAGCCATCCTTTGTGCTGCCACTGGGGTCAACGCTTTCGATCAACCTAATGTTCAGGAAAGTAAAACCAATACCAAAGCTGTGATTAAAGCATACGAGCAAAGCGGAACCCTGAATGAAGGCAGACCGATTTGGCAAAGCGAGCAGGGGAGCGTCTATGGCAAGCTTTCCACTGATTTCAGCCAGGTGAGCGATTTGGCCCAGGTAGTCAAAGCTTTCTTCAGCTCTCTTGGTGAAGGCGGGTTCATCGCCATCAATGCCTACCTGGAACGAACACCTGAAATGGAATCTCAGCTGGCCGCCTTGAGAGAAAAATTAGTTCAAACCTATTATTGCCCGGTGACCCTCGGTTTTGGCCCCCGCTTCCAACATTCCACTGGACAGCTCCACAAGGGTGGTTTCCCGGGTGGTTACTTCCTGGTGATCACCAAGGACCCCCAAAAAGATCTGCCAATCCCTGAGGAAGGTATGAGTTTTGGCATCCTGCAGCGCGCGCAAGCACTTGGTGATGTGGAATCCCTGGAACGCAATAACCGCAGCGTAATCCGGGTGCATCTACATTCAGTCGGTCCGGAATCTCTTGCTTAATTTGAGAAAACCTGCAAATCTTATCAACGGGTGGCCAATAACCACCCGTTTTAATTTATGAAGCTGTAATTTCCAAAGGAAAGTATAGGTTGCTCTCTACACTTACGCAGATCAGTTGGAAATAACCGTGTCTGCCATAATCCTGATGTTACACTGCCATATTGTATAATTTCCAGTTATGAGGGATTTGTTTATATGAAAATTTTGGCCGTCGATCCGGGAGATGTCCGTATTGGTCTGGCGATCAGTGACGAAAGTGGCAGGTACGCACGTCCGCTGACAACGCTCAAGCACATTTCACGTCCAGAAAACGCAGCCCGGATAGCCAGGCAAGCTGAGGAGCATGATTGCCAACTCATCATTGTTGGAACACCCTTGGATTCTGATGGCAACATCGGAGCTCGAGCGCGTGCTTCTCTTAAGCTGGTGGATGCCATACGTTCCGTTTCATCAATAAGAGTAGAAACCTGGGACGAATCTGGCTCCAGTCAGCAAGCCGACCAATTATTCACTGAGATGGGTGTTAAGCGTAAGAACCGCGCTGCACCGAAGGACGCGCAAGCTGCGGCACTAATTCTTCAAGATTTCCTGGATGCTGGTACGCTGGAAAACGATGCGTCAACCTAAGAGACTTCTCCCAGTATTCATTTTGTTGTTACTCGCCTTAATTGGGGCGATCTTCTTCCTCAGTTGGAGAATGCAGGCATCATCAGCAGAGCTGGGATACGGCTCTGTGGATGGAAATCTTAATTTTGTCCAAAAGATGCGCTATTCAATTCAGATCTATTTGGCCAGAGATTTACTGGTTAAACAAATTCCGCCTTCGGACTTGAATCTCAAGCTGGACATTCAAAGCGGTGAGACAGTCCAATCCATCTGCAATCATCTTAATTTGCTCGATCCAAATCTGAACTCGAAGGTTTGCCGTAATTACCTGGTTTATCGCGGCCTTGACCGGAAAGTTGAACCTGGCAGCTATTCTATCCCCGGAGGACTACCAGCTTATCAAGTTTTCCAATATGTCTCCGATCCAACCAATCGCGAACGCATGCTCCAGATTTTTCCGGGATGGCGCTTGGAGGAAATTGCTTCATCGATCGACATGCTCGGACTGCGTGGAGTCCCCGGGCAACTCCTGCTGGATAGATTGAAGGTGCCTGACAAAAAAATGGCCAGCGATCTCCAACTTGGACCTGCGCAGAGCCTTGAAGGATATTTGCTGCCTGGTGAGTATGCTTTCGAACCAGGGGTAGACCTGGATTCGCTTCTCTTGCAATTGGCTGCACCTGCACATGAACTGCTGTTGAGTGGTGAACTGCTAACCAAAGGCCAACTGCAAGGCCTATCAGCACGCGAGGTGCTGACACTGGCTTCAATCATTCAGCGTGAAACCCTCAGGTCAGAAGAAATGCCCAGGATGGCTTCAGTATTCTTCAACCGGCTGGCTCAGGGGATGCCCCTGCAGACCGATCCCACGGTTCAGTATGCCATTGGCTATGACTTAAATTCGGCTTCCTGGTGGAAACCTGTACTTTCAAATTCAGATTTACAAATCATTTCAATTTATAATACTTATCAAGTTACAGGATTGCCCCCAGGTCCAATTGCTTCGCCAAGTCTTGATGCTATTCAGGCGGTGCTCAGTCCTGAAAACACAGAATTTCTTTTTTTCCGGGCAAAATGTGATGGCAGCGGTTTCCACGATTTTTCAGTAACTTACCAGGAGCACCTGGATAAAGCTTGTCCATAAAAAGGAGAAAGAATGATCACACTGGGAATTGATATCGGTGGTTCTGCAACCAAGGGCGCCTTGGTTGATACAGCAACTGGCCAACTCATCTCTGAGCGCATTCGCTTCGAAACCGAGGCTATGGCCAAGCCTAAGCAAATCATCAATTGCATCGACAAGATTTGCAAGGAACTCAAATATGATGGGCCGATTGGTGCCGGTTACCCTGGCATTGTTAAGAATAGCATCTGCCTGTCTGCCGCCAATATGCACAAGCAATGGGTGAATGCCAACATCGCTGAGATGATTCAAGCTCGCACCGGTCATGAGGCTTATGTGCTGAATGACGCCGACGCAGCCGGCCTTGCTGAAATGCGTTTTGGCTCACCGGAGGCCTGGAAATACCCAGTGGTCATGTTCCTGACAGTTGGAACCGGCATAGGTTCTGCCTTGTTCGTGAAGGGCCAACTCATGCCCAATACAGAATTTGGTCACCTGAAAGTCAGGGGTAAAGATGCCGAGCACCGCGCTTCTGATGCTATCCGTCAGAAAGACCATCTATCTTGGAAGCGTTGGGCTGAGAAGTTCACTGAAGTTCTGAAGTGGTACGAATTTCTGCTAAATCCTGATTTATTCATACTGGGTGGAGGCATTTCCTCACGGTTTGACCAGTACGTGAAGTACCTGGATATCGATACAAGAATAATTCCAGCCAAGTTGGAAAACCTGGCAGGAATTATTGGAGCAGCCATGGCTGCCCAGGAAAATTTAACCAAATAGAAAGCTAAAGTTCAACCGCCAGGTATCCTGGACCACTTTCAAAGAAATCGCGGTTGCGCTGAACAGCATCCGTAAGGTCAACTTGTTCTTCTTCAAGTAGAACCCGGCAGTAATCCAGATGTACCGGGTCACCTTCATAGGTGGCACAATCGTGTTCTGTATCATATCCGGGCATATCTGCTTTTCCGTTAAGCACTTCTCCGCCCATGGCTATAAAGTTATCTGGCACTTCTTTAAGCGGGAAAATAGCGGCGTACGGGCATTCAGCGATACAAGCACCGCAATCGATGCAGGTATTAGGGTCGATATAAAACTGCGGCCATTCCTCTTGAGGGCTGCCTGGAACGATGCAAGCCACAGGGCAAACCACTACGCATCCTGCGTCGCGAAGGCATAAACTTGTGATCACATGGGTCATTAGTTCTCCATTTTTGTGATGAATCTGAGATTTTTCGTACTTTAGGTCGTACTAGTTTCCCGATCCACAATTTAATGCGGCTTGACGCCCTGCGATTGCTCTTGTTCGAGCTGCCGGCTAAAGGCCAGTTTGTCTTCTTCTGGCAGACGGGCGTAGGTAAAGTTCAGGTCTTTCAACTTATTGGCTAAATTGACACTTAAATCAGCGTCAGCCATTCGCCAGGACCAATTTCCGCTTTGGGACCCGGGAAGGTTCATTCTGGCATCTGCTCCTAGGCCCAGCAAGTCTTGCATGGGGGCAACGACGTTCTGTGCAACGGATGCCCAAAGTGCCCGCATCATAGGCCAGGCAATCGGACCTTTGGGTGCGTTAAGATACTTTCGGCACCAGGCTTGCTCGCTGGTTGTAGCCTGATCATACCAACCCTGGGCAGTATTGTTATCATGGGAGCCTGTGTAAGCGAAGCAATTTACAGGGTAGTTATGCGGTAAGAAATCATCATCAGGGTCGCCTGTAAAACCGAATTGCAGAATTTTCATTCCCGGCAAACCAAACCCATCTCGTAAAGCTTTTACATCCTCGGTGATTACACCCAGATCTTCAGCAATAATTGGTAAATCGCCAAATTTCTTCTTAAAAGCAGAAAAAAGTTCTTTGGCAGGTCCGTGAATCCATTTACCCTGAATGGCAGTCTCATTACCAAATGGAACATGCCAGGCAGCCGCAAAACCTCTGAAGTGGTCCAACCGTACCAAATCTACCAGCTTAAGCACTGCGGAAAGACGTTCAATCCACCAGGAAAAATGTTGTTTTTGGTGAACAGGCCATTTATAGAGCGGGTTTCCCCAAAGCTGGCCTGTCGCAGAGAAGTAATCTGGTGGAACACCTGCCACCATTGTCGGCTTTAAATCTTCATCCATCAGGAACAATTCAGGATGGGTCCAGGCATCCGCACTATCCATCGCGATGACAAACGGCATATCGCCAATAATCTGGATTCCTTTCGCGTTTGTGTACGCCCGCAGGTCGCGCCACTGCTTGAAGAAAAGGAATTGGCTAAATTCATGACGGATAATATCCTGCGAATGTTTGACCCGGAAAGCTTTCATCGTTTTCGGATCGCGTTTTTTGAGATTTGCTTCCCAGGTTATCCAGGGAGTTCCGTTTTGGCTCTCCTTGATGGCCATAAAGAGGGCATAGTCAACCAGCCAACTTTGCTCGGCTTCAATAAAAGTCCGGAATTCCTGGTTCAGTTTATCTGAATTTGAATTTACAAAATGCCCAAATGCTTTTTCCAGAATTTGATTCTTCCAGATGATGGTTGGTCCAAAATCAATTTTTCCCTTTGAAAATTTGGGTTTTCCACGTAAATCTTTTGCTTCAAGCAAACCT
>DATIUL010000391.1:0-4933 GCA_035466865.1 Anaerolineaceae bacterium
GGGCCGGGTCCACCGCGGGTGTAAAGGGCAGTGACGATACAACGCGCCTGGACTTGCGGCTGGCTGGCGGCCGAAGGCAGAACTTGGGCAGCCTTGCCAAAGAAGTAGTGCAGCTCATCGGCATTGCCATTGAAGCGATCGTAATTCATATAGCGGCGTTTGGAGCCGATGGATTTGCACTTGTTGCCGGTCTGCTGAATGAGCCAGGTGGAAATGCCCATGGGCAGGGCAGGGGGGCCAGAGTGCTCGTCTGCGTAGAGCAGTGGCAAAGGGGCTTTTGTGTAGGTGGAGAGCCAGAAGTGGAGCGGTGGCAAGGCAGGGAGGTCCAGGTTTTCGTTGAGCCAGGCCGCGTTGGAATAAACGACCGGGTAAAGACCGGTGCGTGTTTTGCAGATTTCAAAGCATTTTAGGGCTGTACTGGTGATGCGCTGCTTGGGGTTGAGACCGGCAGATTCAAAGGCTAATGCCAGTCGGTCTACGGACCAGATGGCATCACCGGAGACGGTTTTGAAGAGGTTGTCCATTTGGTTCAGAGCGGAGTCGCCAAAGTGGAGGACGTGGTAAGCCAAACGGCAGACACCGATGCGGCCCATTTCGGTCCAGTACTCCGAAAAGCGCGGGTCGATGTAATCCTGGCTGACGCCGCTGCGGGCCGCGATGAAGCTGACCTCAGGCTTGTGGGCCTGGATCTTGTCAAAATCCACCTTGCCTTTGCCGGCGTCAAACTCGTTCAGATCAATGCCAAATGCGCGTTCCATATATCATTCCTGTTGCTAAGATTGTAAATACTAGCTGCTTACTGATATTTTAGTGGGGAACGGTGAAAACCGTTCCGTTTCTATGGTTCACTGCCGTAACGCATTTCTGCGTTCCCTACAAAACCCGTGCATCTCCATTCAGGGTATGCGTTGGGGAGAGATGCATCAGTTTTTTCTGATGGTGATTAGTAGGATTGGATGCAAGTGGAGTGCCAGAGAGTGAATTAGGATTGGTTTGGCATCGAGCTTGATCAGAATATTTTGTCCAATGCCATTGACAGTCAGCTTTTTTGATGTATTATTGGCATATGCTAATAACAGAGAGTGAACTATGCCACGCCCAATCAGACTGAAAACGATCCGGGATTGGCCGCAGGCGCTGGCTTTCACTGCCAGTGACGAGCAAAACCCTGAGGACAAACCCAGCATCACACTGAATCTTGAAGAGTGGGAGTGTTTGCGCCTGGTGGATTACCAGGGCATGGACCAGGATGAGGCCGCCAAGTCTTTGGATGTCTCTCGCCAATTGCTGCAGATGCTCTTGCGGTCTGCCCGGCAGAAGGTGGCCAGGGCGCTGGTTGAGGTTTTGCCGCTTTACATCAGGGATGGGCACTATACCTACACCGACGCTGTCGGTGAAGAAAAAATTATCAGGAGTGAAGAGATGAAAGTAGCTGTAACTTGTTTTCAAGATGAGGTATTCGCGCATTTTGGCCGTACACCCGAGTTTGCGATCTACCAGGTGGAAGATGGAAAGATTATTAAGGAAGAACGCATGGCAGCACCCGCTGAAGGCCACAGTGCTTTGGCTGGCTTCTTGAAAACACAAAACGTGACCGCGCTTATCTGCGGCGGAATAGGTGGGGGGGCCATTAACGCTTTGCGCTCTGCTGGGATTGAGGTTTTTACTGGGGCTTCGGGTAAGGTTCGCGAACAGGCAGAATCGCTGCTGGCCGGGCAGTTGCCGCAGTTGGGTGAGGCCAATTGCGACCACAGCGGCCACGAACACAGCCACGAAGCTGGTTGCGGCCACCACGACCACAACTGCTAAGTAAATCTGATTGTGCCGGTCTCCAGACCGAGCACAGACTTTTGACCTGAGGTCTCCATTAGTTCGATTTTGATTTAACAAGTACAACCTGAGATCTAAAGGTCAACCTCCGCGCGTGGACTGTGCTCGCCACGCAGTGAACGGGTATGAGGACATCGGCGCGAAAAATCAATTCCGATTGTACCGGTCTCCAGACAGAGTAAACGATTTGGTAGCGTGGGTCGCTGACCCACCACCATGGTCTAGATGGAGGGTCGGGAACCCATCCTACCAAGACTGAACTCATCAATTGATCCGAAGATAAGCAGGTTTGAAAAACCTCATATTTTATTTGACCGCCTTTAATGCCTCCAACACTGCAAAATAAGCAGGTTTAGGATCTAAATTATCGTCAAACAGCAATGGGGCTGCATCTGGCACTGGATACTGATAGATCCATTGGGAATTATTATAGATAATCCAGCTTTCGCTATCGTAAACACCCCAGGTTGCAAACAAAGTGCACACACCTGAACGGATGCAGGCGGTCATCATCGTGGAATACAGTTGCTGCTGGATTGTCTCTTTTTGTTGCGCTGTGCCTTGGATTTCATGCAGGTTTACATCCATCTCGGTGATCATGACTTTCACACCAAGGCCGCCAAAACGCTTCATGGTTGCTTCGACATCCGCTTCTTGGGGGAGGACATGACTGGACCATGGCAGATAGAGGTGGCTCTGCATTCCGACCGCGTCAATTGATACTCCATTCTCTTTCATCGTTTTGACCATCGCATACAGTGTGTCGATGTTGTAAGTGGTATCCTGGTCGCGAGGGCTTTCGTTGTTGGCCGCGTTTAAGATCAGGGTCGCGTTAGGATCAGCCTCGCGTGCCCATTGGAATGATTTCTCGATATACTCCGGTCCGATATGGTCATACCAAAAATCCGCACCAGCATAACGGTCGCGTTCAGGCGCTTCGTTGGCAATGCTCCAAATCTTCACTTTATCTTTGTAACGGGTCATCAAGGTTGTGATGTGATCGTGGAGAATGGCGAGTAAATCCTCCTTGGAGTATTCGCCATTCTTCAACCAATCTGGCAGTACACCAGCATCATATGAACCCCAAACCAGGTGCGAGGCGTAAAGTGGAAGCCCATAATCCGCACTGCTATTCACGGCCTGATCCAACAGAGCAAAATCATAATGGTCTCGACTGAGCCACACCCTGGCTTCTGAAAAAACTGGAAGTATGCCCAGGTTAAAATCGTGACGGATCACTTTGCAATAACGGTCGTCCAGCATCTTATCGATATCGAGCGGGAAGCCAATCATGATTCCTTTACTGGCAGCCAGCTCAGCAAGACCAGGTTCTGACATCCAACTTGCTTGGTAGATTCCAGATGGTGGCGTTGAAATGGATAGATGAGTCACTTTAAGCTCACCTGGTGCTCCTACAGATGTTCCAAAATGGAACACACCTTCAGGAAAAAGTCCATCTGGCAAACGCAAACCGGGGTAGTTGGCAAAGTCAATTTCCTGAACAAGCTTTTCATTACTATCCAGAACCTGCAGACGCTTGCCCTGATTATCCAGAAAAAGGAAGGTGATTTCCTGATCTTGCGGTAGGTTCAAAATGATGTCTGCTGAACAATTCTCAGTGCTACCATCGCGTACGCATAATTCATAAGTTGCACCGTTGAGAAACACATCCATGCGGG
Organism: Anaerolineaceae bacterium; assembly: GCA_035466865.1. Taxonomy (GTDB): domain Bacteria; phylum Chloroflexota; class Anaerolineae; order Anaerolineales; family Anaerolineaceae; genus Mesolinea. The sequence goes on from DATIUL010000391.1 coordinate 3,510, forward strand.
TTGTGTCTTTCCACCATGGATCATGATTATCGAGTAAGCCAAAGATTTTCACCGAAGCCCATGAACTGGATACTACCTGCATTCCAAAACGAATCCGCAGCGGAACCGGTACAGGATGGTCCGAAGGATCCGTCACCACGTCTGATTCGTTGTCAGAACCCGGAGAAATGATTAATTCACCGCCATTCTCAGGTGAGAAATATCTCCAAGCGCTGAAATCGACCAGTGGTTTCCAGGGAATTTCTTCAGCGCCATACTCGACCAAATTTTCAGGAACATTGTCCAGGGCAATCTTCGGAAGGTAACCGGTTTGTAAGGTGTCGCTCTGCTGTATCTCGACGGCAGCGTAATCTTTATACGTGCCAACAACAGTCACGCGTGTACCACCCGGTATAAATTCTAGTGAGTTACACGGCGCTTCATCTGGCCATTGGGTCAGGATAGCTCGGCTCATGACGGTTGAGACGGGTTTGGGGGTGGATGTTTGAGTGGATGTGAGGGTGGATTTTGAGGTAGACGCGATTGTTGGTGCCGCGGGTGACTCGGCCGCTAGCGTTGCAATTGAAGTATCCGGCGCGCAGGAAGCAAGAAAAATGAGCACAAGCATTATGCAAGATATGATTTTTAGGCGCATGTTCAATTCCCTATTATTATCATATAAACCTTCCAAAGGACTAAGGAGATTAGTGTACTAGGGGAACTTCAATGTTACAGCATCCTCTTTTCTCCTGAGTGAAATAGAGTGCAAGTGGGATGCCAGAGCAAACGTAAAAATTGGGTTAGATGGAACGACAAAGCCAGAACCAAACCAACAATCCTAATGGAACACCACCCAACATCAAAGCTGATTGAGTTCAAAAATTGGAGGCCTAATGGTCTGTGCTCGCCTAAATGAGGAAAGGAATGTAGACACCGGCGAGATTGACTTGGAAAAGCGTAAACTGATTTAGTTGTTAGTCAGAAGGTTTGGATTTATGTTGAATAACCCATTCCAACGTTTGTTCATAGTTGATAGCGCCGCGGGCGATACCCAAGCCTAAGCTAATGAGGTCCTCATCATCCACATCAAGGATGCAGCCATTCAATTCTGCAGTGACCAACATAACCATGGTCCCAATGCGTTTATTTCCGTCAAGAAATGGATGATTTTGAATTAAACCATAAGCGAGTCTCGCAGCCTGTTCCTCGATTGATGAAAAATAGTAAATCCCCATCAAAAGTTTGATAAGGCGCCGCCAAAGCTGAATTCAACAGATGCAGATCCAAAATACCTTGTGCGCCGCCAAATCTTTGAATCAATGAGGCATGCAGAAAAAATACTTGATCCTGTGAAAGCCGTAGAATCATTTAGCTAAAGCTTTAAAAGCTTTCTGATATTTATCCATAAATTTGGATGCCAATTGAGTCACTTCACTATCACTGGC
>DATIUL010000392.1:0-4816 GCA_035466865.1 Anaerolineaceae bacterium
TGAGTATTGGGTGGTGCAAGGAGAGTTCCTCCCCAAGAATGGCAAGAAGAGTATTCTCACCAAACTTGTTAAAGTCAATAAGAAAGACCCAAATCTGCCCAATGAAGAAGTAACCAAAGGCTTGGTGGCTCAAATACGCCAGGCAGTCTTCAACATTTCAAAAATTAACAAAGCCGAAAAACGGGTTAGCCCTGGTGCTCCGTTCATTACCAGCACGCTGCAACAGGAGGCTTCACGCCGATTAGGCTTTACCACCAAGAAGACCATGCAGGTTGCCCAACAGCTTTATGAAGGTATTGACCTGGGAAATGGGGAACCTGGCGGTTTGATTACTTACATGCGTACCGATTCAGTCAATCTTTCTGCATCTGCTGTAGCAGAAGCCCGAAAGTATATTCAAAACAAATTTGGTGCGGCATATCTGCCGGCTAAGGCACCCACTTACAAAACCAGGGCAGCCTCCGCGCAAGAAGCGCATGAGGCCATCCGTCCGACGGTTGTGACAACAGAACCAGATGGTATCAAGCATTTTTTGACCTTGGATCAATTTAAACTGTACAAGTTGATTTGGCAGCGCTTTGTGGCTTGTCAGATGGAAAACGCCGTCATGGAAGTGAATACGGTTGAGGTCACTGGCACTAGAGAGCACGATAGCTATTTGTTCAGGGCGTCTGGTTCCAGAACAGTGTTCCCGGGTTTTCAGGCAGTCTACGCTACGACTAAAGATGAAGACCTTGAAGAAGAAGAAAATGTACAAATTCCCCTGGAGCTTCTAAAGGAAGGCGATGAAGTTAAGCTCAAAGATTTACTCTTTGATCAGCATTTCACCCAACCACCACCGCGTTTTACTGAAGCATCTCTCATCCAAGTTTTGGAAGAGAACAAAATTGGGCGGCCTTCCACATATTCGCCTATTATTTCAACCATCCAGGACAGGGGTTATGTTTTTCGTGAAAACAAACGCCTATTCCCAACTGAAACCGGCTTCTTAATCAATGACCTTGTGGTGGAGTATTTTCCTGAAGTTGTTGACGTCAACTTCACGTCACAAATGGAAGAGGAACTTGATGAGATTGCTGAAGGCAAAAAGGCATGGGTAGGTGTCATTCGCGATTTCTACACACCCTTTGCGGAGAGCCTAAATATAGCCAAAGACAAGATGCCGATTACGCGGATTAAGCCTGAAAGCGCCGGCCGACCATGCCCGCTTTGCGGCCATGACCTGGTTATACGTACTGGCAAATTTGGTAAATTCATCAGCTGCAGTACTTTCCCCAGCTGCCGTTACACTGAGGCAATAATTGAAAAAGTAGGTGTTGCCTGTCCGAAATGCCATAATGGCGAAGTTGTGGTCAAACGCAGCCGCAAGGGCAGAGTATTTTATGGTTGTTCTAACTATCCCACCTGTGATTTTGTTTCGTGGAACAAGCCGATCCCCACAAAATGTCCGGAGTGCGGCGGCACATTGACCGTGCAAAACAAAGATAAAGTCAGTTGTCTTAGCTGCAAAACTGTCTTTAATATGGAAGAAGTCACTCAAGTTTAGTTTGGTATATTTCGTGCACCTCTTAGGGTAAGTATTGAAAAAATGAGAGGTGCACGATGACAATTTCTCCCGTTACACGGATCAAAAAGACCTACGTTTATGGAATAGCCGGTGTCATCATTGGGCTGGTGCTTGGTTTGATCGTTGGTTGGGTAATTTGGCCTGTCAGCTGGACGGATGCGAGTTCGGCAAATCTGCGTCCAGAAATGCAGCAAACCGTGATGAGCAATGCCATTTTGTCTTTTACTCTGACCAATGATAAAGAAAAGGCATTGCAGGTCTACCAGGACTTTGGTGCAAAAGCCGCTTCTGCCTTAGATGCTGTACGCAGCAATCCAGGACTGCTGAATGCAGAACAGATTTCACGCTTTGCCACTGCAGTATCGGCCCCTGTTTCAGGTACGAACGCTCTACCTGCCACTAATGCCACTGGTGACACCTCAACCAATCCCATGCCGATTTCCAAAAAGAGCACCGGGACTCTGGGTTTGGCTCTCCTGGTGGTGCTCGTTGCAGGAGCTGCAGCAGTCTACTGGTTCTTCTTCCGCGGCCACGAGGCTAATGGAAATCCCAATATGAGTATGGTCTCGAAGACCTCATCCACCCTTATGCCGCAGGCTACCAAGCCAACCTTTACTCCAAGCAAAACCCCCGTTTCAAATCAGAACACCAGCCAGCAAAGGCGAATCGAAATGCCTGCAGTTTTGAACCAAGCAACCCAGACTACAAGCCAGGTTCTTCAGGCTACCCCCGCTGCAATTTCTCCAGTTAGCCATCCTGTTATGGTGCCATCAGGTAAACCCATTGCCCAGTTTTTGACCACTTATATGTACGGGGACGACCTTTATGATGAGTCTTTCATTTTTGATGCCCCCAATGGCGCTTTTTTAGGCGAGTGCGGTGTCAGCTTCTCGGATATTGTTGGTACTGGGGAACCAAAAAAGATTTCAGCATTTGAAATTTGGCTATTTGATAAAAATGATGTACAGACAGTAACCAATGTATTAATGTGCCAGCATGCCTTTGATGATTTGTTTATGCGCGAAAACCTGGAAAAGAAAGGCGATTCTGTGCTTGCCGAAGTTGAGAAGCGCTTCGCCATGGAGACGGCTTCTCTTGTCTTAGAAGGGCACGTTGTTGATCTCACCTACGGTGAATTGTTGCAGACTCCTCAAAGCTATTTCCAACGTCTTACCCTCGAATTAGCTGTATATGAGAAAAAGTAGTCCGACCTACTGAAATAATAAAGCCCCGTAAGGGGCTTTATTTTTGTTTTGAAAAGTATTTTTATTCGACCTTTAGAATCTTTAGTTTCAACTTGTCGCCGTGGGGAAGGTTAACATCAACCACTTTGCCTTTTCTACAACCCATCAACGCAGAGGCGATCGGTGACTCATAAGAGATCAGCCTCTCACGAGGTTTAGCCTCTCTTGCTCCTACAATAGTATAGGTTTCTTCCGGAAGACCTGCTTCTTGCACCTGTACGGTGACGCGGCTGCCGATCTGCACTTTTCCGCCGGATTCTTCGTTCTCAACTACAACTGAACTCGAAATGATCGCTTCCAATTCCTGAATGCGACCTTCTAAAAAGCCCTGATCTTCCTTGGCGGCTTTGTAATCCGCGTTTTCAGATAAATCACCTTGCTCAATAGCAAATTTGAGCCTTTTAGCGAGTTCCAGGCGGCGTGGGCCTTTTAATTCTTCCAATTCTGCCAAAAGTTTAGCCTTCCCGGCTGGGGTAAGATACAGTATGTCTTGCATGTAGCTCCTAGGGTAATACGTCTGGGGTAAAGAGACGGTTATATTCGTCGATGGCGAAGCGGTCAGTCATCCCAGCAATGTAATCACAAATTGAACGTTCCAGCCCTCTTTCGCGAATGCTGGTCTGAATGTGACTCGGCAAAGTAGCCGGAATTTTTTGATAAATAGTAAATAAGTCTGAAACGATTTTTTCTGCTTTGCTGGCCATACGAACCACACGATAGTGGCGATAGAGGTTATTGAAGAGAAAATCTTTGAGTTCGCGATTACGCCTGAACATGTCTTCACTGAAACCGACGACATTATAGGCTAGTTTTTGCAGCTCAAGTGCAGATTTAACGTTACTCTTGCGTAAATAGCGGTCTATGGACTGGGTAAGGTCCGTGGTTTCAAATCCGATCAGGCGGCGAATAATTTGATGCCGGGTTAGCTCGTCAAGTGTTTCAGACTTACGCCTTCCGAGGCTTTCAATGATTATCTCCCAAAGAGCGATTCCGTCTAATTGGGAAGGTGTGATCATGCCAGAACGCAAGCCGTCATCGAGGTCGTGAGAAGTATATGCTAGCTCGTCGGCCACATTGGCGATTTGAGCCTCAAGTGATCCTCGCAGGTTAGGGTCATAGTCTTTGGCATCTGAGATGTCGTAATCAGTCTCATGCTTGACCATACCCTCGAGCACTTCATAGCTCAAGTTCAAGCCCGGAAAATCCGGGTAACGACGTTCGAGTTCGGTGACGATGCGTAAAGAATGGGCGTTGTGGTTGAAACCGCCATGGTCGAGCATGAGTTTTGCGAGTGCAGTTTCACCCGAATGGCCAAATGGTGGGTGGCCAAGGTCGTGTGCAAGGCAAATAGTCTCCACCAGATCCTCGTTAGCACCTAGACTGCGCGCAACGGATCGACCTAATTGGGCGACTTCGAGTGAATGGGTCAGACGCGTACGATAGTAATCGCCTTCATTGTTGATGAAAACCTGGGTCTTATATTCCAGTCTCCTGAAGGCAGTTGTGTGTAGAATTCGCTCGCGGTCCCGTTGGAAACGAGTGCGAAAATCTGCCTCTTCCTCGGGAAAACCTCGCCCTTTTGAATCCTTACTCTTAATAGCGTAAGGTGCAAGTTGCTGGGCTTCGAACTCTTCCAATTGTTGCCGGGTGTAAATCATAGAGATAAATTATACGGTATTCTGATGCAATCCGCTTCAGATGATGCAGGTACCCAATGTTTCGCCACTGAGGGCTTTGTAAATTGAGTTATCCTCTAGTCCCGAAAAAATGCTGATTATGACACCTGGGTTAGCTTTGGCTAAAGCTTGCATGTGGGTAACCTTAGAGGCCATGCCACCCGTTACATCACTGGCTCTGGAACCCTTCAAAAAGCCTGAAAAATCTGAGTCTGTGGGTATAAGTTGGATTACCGATTTGTTTTCAGGGTAATCCGAATAAACCCCTCTTTCTACGCCAGCCACTAATATCCGAATTGGTTTTAGCTTTCCTGCAAGGTGGTCAAAGA
>DATIUL010000393.1:0-6791 GCA_035466865.1 Anaerolineaceae bacterium
GGCCAGGGGCTCTACGGGATTGCTCCCCTATGAAGTGAATGGGAGGGCTTCGCAAAAAATGCTGAGACCTCCCCTACAAAAGAATACGACCAGATAGCTTACTCTGTGCTGCTTTGCACCACGAAAACGAAAGTAGTCACAAACGTTTTATACAACAAACAGAAATTTTCACTTGTCATTCTGAGCACAGCGAAGAATCTTCAGTTGCAAGTCGAATTTAGAAGATCCTTACTCTATGCTGCTTTGCAGCGGAAGTACGCTTCGCAGTCGCAAAACCACTCGCAATGACTGATTAATTAGATGAACTGTACGATTGCCTTCCGACCAAAAGATCTTAACAAAGATTCTTCACTTTGTTCAGAATGACAGACTGCTTCAGAATGACAGATCGCTTCAGAATGACAGACTGATACGATTGCCCCTCACTCAGGGCGACCTTAGCAGCGTAAAAAGGCATTACAATACCCAGCAATGACCTTGCCTGAAGACGCGACCCCCAATCCTAAGCTTCAAGCTGCCCGGCCACTTAAGGGCGAGTGGCTGCTGCTGCTCACCGCCCTCATCTGGGGGTCCGGTTTTATTGCCCAACGCCAGGGCATGCTCCATTTTAAACCCTTCACCTTTATCGCCATCCGCTTCCTTATTGGGGGCTGTATGGTTTTGGCCTTCTTGTTATTGCGTAAAAAAACCGCCGTCGCTGCGGCACCTGCCCTAAAAGCCAACCCATCAGGCAACCCAAAGGCTGATCCTATAGGCAACACGAAGGGAAATCCGAAAGCCTTAGTGCTGGGCATCCTGGCCTGCGGGCTGGCCCTTTGTGGCGGCACGTCACTGCAACAGATAGGCCTCATCACGACCACTGCCAGTAAAGCCGGCTTCATCACCGCCCTATACATGGTATTCGTGCCCTTCATGAGCCTCCTGCTCGGTCGAAAGATCCCCCTGCGTGTCTGGCTGGGGGTGCTCCTGGCTGGCCTGGGATTGTACTTCCTTAGCATCCGCTCGGGCTTCAGGATCGAACAAGGAGACCTGACCGTCCTGCTTGGTTCGGTTGTTTGGGCCTGCCACATCCTGCTTATCGACCACTTTTCTGCCCGGGTGGACAGCCTCAAATTGGCTTGTGGCCAGTTTTTTGTAACCGGTTTAATCGCCGGCTTGATAGCCATTTTCTTCGAAGGCTTTCAAGTGCCTGCCTTTTCGCTTGATTGGTGGTCGGTGCTCTATGCCGGCGTTATGGTGGTCGGGGTGGCATTCACTCTGCAAGTCGTCGGCCAACAAAGCGTCAAACCAGCGATTGGGGCATTAATTCTCAGCCTCGAAGCTGCGTTTGCTCTTTTGTTCGGTGTTCTACTGCTGGGCGAACGGCCAAGCCCCCGCGAGTTGCTCGGTTGCGCCCTGGTGGCTATTGCCGTTCTCTTGGTACAGTTGCGTCTGCCGGCCAAGGCTCAAGAACCGCCGCAAAGGTAAAGCGCGCCTTCTACACGCACTATAAATCCCAAATCCCTTCTTATATAATCTTTTTATCCAGTTCCGACGAGTCAAAATAAAGAAAGGCGGCCTTTTATGAGCCCCACTCAAGAGAATAAAACGCAACCAACGGCCGTTCCCATCGCCGATTACCTCTCCACGCTCAGTCCTACACGGCGCGAAGAAGCTGAAACCCTCATCGCCCTCATGCAAGGGATCTCCGGCCAATCGCCAGTCCTTTGGGGTCCTTCCATTGTCGGTTTCGGCACAAGATATTACCGCTACGAGACTGGCCGTGAAGGCGACATGCCCCAATTGGCCTTTAGTCCGCGGAAAGCAGCCATCACGATTTATTTAATGGAAGGATTCCATAACTATGCTGATCAGCTCAGCCGCCTGGGCAAGCACAAAACCGGCGTTGGATGCCTCTACATTAACAAACTCAGTGATGTTGAGCTGAGTGTCCTGAAAGAAATGCTGGAGGCAGCCTGGCAGCGCCAAGCCTCGCCTCAAGCGCGGGCAAGTTCCGTTGAAGATTACCTTGCCCAGGTTCCCGCGGCTGCCCGTCCGCAGTTTGACCGGCTGCGTGCAGCTGTGCGTGGCCTTACACCCAACGCGCAGGAACTGCTCAGTTATGGCATTTTGGGCTACAAAACCGATAATAAACGCGCCAAAGTGTTCATATCCGGCTTCAAGGACCATGTAGCTATCTATCCAATTCCCGCGGACCCCACCCTTAAGGATGCTCTGAAGCCTTACGTGCATGGCAAGGGTTCGATTTGGTTTTCGCTCTCAGATCCCCTGCCCCTTGACCTCATCGAAAGAATTGTCAAAGCCCTTCTTTAGCCAACCGCGGTTTCATTCGTAGGTCGTATTGGAGGGACAGCATTTGTCGGAATATGAGTTGATTCACGGACCGCAATCCGACAATCCAATGATGTTGGGATACGCTCCGCAATCAAGATTATAGGTTGAAAGGTTTGGTCGCTCCTCCCAACCTACAAGTGCAGCTCCACCCAAGTTATAACTCGAAAGCATGGTGAGTTTGCTGCTCAGGCCGTCTACAACAAACTCATAATTCAGAAAACATTTTATCCATCTTTTACCATTTGAATTGTTGGCGGATTGGTGAAATGCACACCAATCACGCCCAACGCGGCGGTGTTTGTGCAAAAACCGACACAGATCCCTCCTGCCGTCGGGATGACACACAAACAGTCATTTGCGGCTGCTTGCGTGGATGCGATGGCAGGGCCTTTGGCTGGCAATGCGAGTTTGTTGGTAGCAAAAAAAGTCAACCTCTCACTCCACTTAGGGGCAGGGGTGGGTTGACTCGGGGAAACGGGCAACAAAAAACCACCCGAAAGGGTGGTTTTTGAAAACAATTCAAGCAAAAATCAGGCGGTGACAGTCGTGAGGTAATTGCCCAGGCCCATTTGTTCAATCTGGTCCAGACGTTCCTCAAGGCCATCCACGTGCCCTTCTTCCTCGCGCAGGATTTCATCAACGAGTTCTTTGGTGCCCTGGTCTTTCTCGGCCACACAAATTTGGGTAATCTCGTTGTACATCCTGACGGCGTCGGTTTCGGTGGCCAAATCATTCTTCAGGTCTGAAGGCACGTCGGTGCCGATGCGAATGGGGTTGTATTTGTTGATAATCGGGATGCCTTCGAGGAATAGAATCCGGCCGACAAGCTTTTCGGCGTGTTTCATTTCCTGGACGGCAAGATCTTCCGAGAACTCGTGCAACTTTTCGTAGCCCCAGTTGGCAGCCATTTCGGCATGCACAATATACTGGTTGATGGCAGTCATCTCCTCAGTTAAGGCCATATTGAGGGCTTCAATTACTTTTGTTGAACCTTTCATAGCTTTCCTTTCTTTGCCTTAGCCTGAGCTCAGCCGACGATTGTGGTGAGGTAATTTTGAACACCCATCTGGGTAATTTGATCGAGCCGCTCTTCAATGCCGTCAATGTGGGCTTCTTCGTCCAGCAGGATGTGATCGACCATTTCTTTAGTGCCCTGATCATTTTCAGTAACGCAGAGTTTGACAATGGCATTGTACTTGGCAATGGCTTCAAGCTCGCTTGCGTGATCGTTGTGCAGACCTTTATCGAGGAAATCCCCGATATGGACCTTGCGGACCTCGGTGACGACTGGTGTGCCTTCAAGGAAGAGGATGCGGCCAATTAATCTCTCGGCGTGCTTCATTTCCTGGATGGCGCGTTCTTCAACATAGTGCTCAAACTTCCCGTAGCCCCAATTGGCGGCCATTTCGGCGTGGACCATATATTGGTTGATGGCGGCCAATTCGTCGGCCAGGGCATCATTCAATGCATCAATAACTTTCTGACTACCTTTCATAAAATCTCCTTGTCGTTGATAGTTATCAGCCAATAGCGCACAAATTAATCATACGGTACAGGCTGAATTGAAAGCCGAGGCGACTAAAGGCCGGCGTTTACGTATTTTGCAGCGGCGAGAATCATCTTCTGCACGAGGTCATACTGCTCGTTCATCAGGTCGAAGACGGCATCTTCACCAAGTACTTCGATTTCCTGCTCAACATCTTCGCCCTCTTCAAGGCCTTCAAGGGAGTCCAGGTCTTCTTCGATACCGCTGTAATAATATTCTGCCAGCAGCTGCATTCGTTTGTTAGCCTGGCGGAAGAAGCTGAGGAAGCGCTTGATGTCCTTGGTGTCCATCAGCACCTGTTCGTAGAGGTGTTGAATGGCCAATTCCTCTTCGGCAGCAGGGTCATCAGCAACAATTTCAATCTGCTCTTTTTCTTTGACGGATGGGCTTGATTTTTTGGTCGCGGGGGTTTTCTTATCCATGTGATCTCCTTTGTATTTTTAGCATATTAATTGTACGCCTAAACATGATGGAAGGAATATCTGTTCAGGCTTTAGCAAGGCTTGGAAAGCAGTGCTTCCAAAATCGAAAAACTGGCGCAAGATGACATTCCTGAGCGTCTGCTTGTAGCTGGCGGACCCTTGCCCGCTCTCTACCCGGACCAGTAAAAAGTTTTACCTTGTCTTTCAGGGATAAGGCGATCTAAGTTTGTCAGCAAGATGGAAAGAGAAAGGAATAGTATCTGCATACACCTCCTCTCTAACCATCCTGATTATGTTGAAAAAATCCAAAAACAACCGCGCTAATCGGGCACAATCGGGGGAAAGGCATCTTCAAGGAAAAGTTTGCGTGTAGCCATAATACCAGCAGGCATGGCAAGCAATGCCAGCCCGACCAGGAACCAGATGGCTACTTTCCATTCTCCGCTTACAGTGTGCAGCCAACCGATGATAAACGGCCCAAGCGCCCCGAGGAGGTAACCAAGCCCCTGCACAAAGCCTGAAAGCGCGGCGGCGCCATGCGATGTGCGGCTGCGCATATTAATCAAAGTCAAGCCGACCGGAATTAAGGTCAATCCAAGCCCAATCAAGGCTACCCAAAGCCAGACCAGGGCCGGTGCGTACATCAACCCAAGATAGCCGACCACAAAACAGAGTGAGAAGGCAGCAACGACAAGGAAAGGATACTTGATTCGCACCAGGACCATCGGGGTAATCATGGAAGTGAGAAAGCCGGAAAATAGAAATAAAGAAAGCAGAGTTCCCGCGGTGGCAGGTGATACACCAATATCGGAAGCGAGGATTTTTGGCAGCCATGAAATCATGGCAAAGAGATTAAAAGCTCCGATGCTAAAAATGACTGTAATTACCCAGGCCATCTGCCAACGCCAGACGGGGATTGCGGGCATATGGGTAAGCTCTGGCAATTTATTTTCTGACCGTGAGAGAAAAAACCAAGGAATAACGGCCAACAATGCCAACCCAGCCCATAAGCCTATGGAAATTCGCCAACCGAAAGCAAGGGTAAGTGGAACCGCAACGAGCGCAGGCAGTGACGCGCTGGTTGAAATCATGGTGGTGAATAAACTGGAGACAGGCCCTATCTGCTTGGGGAAAAATCGTTTTATGACCGCTGGAAGCAAGGCGTTGGTGGTACCCATCGCAGCCAGGCTAATCACGTACAAAAGCCCAAATTGAAAGATATTGCTGCTGAAGCTTCTGGCCACGAGGCCGCCGAAAATGACCAGCATGGCGAGCAAGAGGATCTTTTCAAGCCCCATCTTCCTGATCAGTCGGGGGGAGAACCAGCCGGAAACGGCAAAAGCCAATGGGGGGAACATCCCCAGGATACCCTGCATGTTGGGGGTAATGCGAATGCTAGCTGCAATCTGATCGAAAACCGGAGCCAGAGAGGTATAGCCCGCCCGGGTGTTCAGTGTGGCCATGGCAATGCCTATCAATGCCATCCACACGCTGAGTTGCTGAACTTTTGGCTTCATTTCCAATTGTTTAATCCCAAACCCTGACTATTACTGCTGAAGACCAGTATAGTTCCGAATGGTTTCAAGCGCGTAAATAGATCGCGATTAGGTTGCTAATTTTATCAATATTCCGCTGCCAGTTTTGGTTAATCACCTATCAATATAGAAACTGCCTCCAAACTAAATCCTATGGCATTGCCGAGAGAACTTCCAGTGGAAAGTTCATTACCAAAACTCTTACTCAAAGGGGTTGTGAACCACGGGTGGGAAACGTCCTCCCAGAACTTCGAAAGACAGATCAAAGACGCGGAAGGCTTTTCAGCCTTCCCTACAAAAGCTTGAACGATATGAATCCGATGTAAATAATCTGGGACCATAATTTAGAATGACAATACAGAACGGCCAATCAACGGCGCGGAAGACTTTTCAGCCTTCCCAACAAGGGCTTGAAAGATATGGATCCGATGTAAATAATCTGGGACCACAATTTAGAATGACAAAACAGAACGGCCAATCAACGGCGCGGAAGACTTTTCAGCCTTCCCTACTTTAAAAAGTGCAACGGATGGGATTTAAATAAGTGAGGTAAGTTAATTCTTAACCGGGTTTATTGCCTTGCACCCAGTCCGCCAGGTCGCTGGGGCGGATGGGCAGATGCATTACGCGCACGCCAGTTGCCAGGTAAACGGCATTGGCAATGGCCGGCGGGGTGGGGATGCTAACAATCTCGCCAATTCCTTTGGCACCAAAGGGCCCCTCCGATACGGGGTCCTCCACTATCAGGTTGACCATTACCGGCGTGTCCTGCATGCGCGGGATTGGATAGCGGGCAGCCCTATCAGATTGGATGATGCCCTCTTCCACCTTGAACTCTTCAATCAAGGCGGTCCCCAAACCCATAATCACCCCGCCTTGTACCTGCGACTCGTAACCCAGGGGGTTGATCACCTTGCCTGAATCGTTGGCAGTCAGCACGCGCAGAACTTTCAG
>DATIUL010000394.1:0-3558 GCA_035466865.1 Anaerolineaceae bacterium
ACGAGCTGGGCAGCCTGGTCGTGAGCCACGATGATGATATCGGGGCCTTCGCCAGCGGGGGCTGCGGTGATGAAGGAATCGCGGATGGTTGAAACATTTTCAACCACGAGATCCATATTGTAAGTTTCCTTGAACTTGGCAGCCAACTCATTCAGCACGGGGGCGCGCTGTTCGTCAGCCCAAATGCGCAGGGAAGCGGCAGCTTCAGGGGCTTTTGTGGGTTCAACAGGGGCCGCGGTGGGTTCCGGGGCTTTGGTGGGTTCGACAACTGGTGCCTTGGTAGGCTCAACAACAGGTGCCTGGGTTGGGGCAGCGGTCGGGGCAGCACAAGCGGCCAGGACCATGCTTGCGATCACAACAATCGCGAACAACAGATAGCTTTTCTTCATTCTTTCTCCTTTATAAATGAAAGTGCCGGATTTTCCGGTTTCTCTAATTTTCCTCACCCTGAGCCTTAAGCACCAAAATCGGTTTGAACGTGTCTTCCGATTTTAAAAGTGCCTGGGGGCTCAATGTGTTTTGGATAACTTGGATAGCACTATTATATTTCTTAATTTGCTCAGGTTCGAATCTCCCCATCAAATCGTCCACAAGTTTTTCATAATCTGCATATACGCTATACAGCAATGTTTTCCCGTGTTCCGTTAACCGCACCAAACTGCTGCGTCCATCATCCGGATCCGTTTTCCGTTCGAGCAAGCCATCGGCTTCCATACCCTGCAAGATGCGGGTGATGTTGCCCTTGGTGCAGAGCATACGCGCTGTAAGTTCCATTTGGTTGATGCCGGGATTGTTGTGGATGTGCAGGAGAACGTAGAATCGCGGGAGGCTGAGGTTGTGCTTAATTAGCATCGATTTTTCTTGCGCGTCAATATGCAAGAAAGTCGATTTGAGGGCTTCAAATAAGGCTAATTTTTCCAGATTCATATTCTCTTGAAATAACAGTTCACTTATCAACTATTTTAACGTTGCATGAACGCCGTGTCAAGCCGTCGTTGGATTGGAACTATGGACAAGCAGCTTTGACGGTGGATTGCGTTCGATTTGCCGTAGGCTGGATACTTGGAAGGATTAAATTATGATTTGAATGTTAACAAAAGCATTAATTGTTTGCCTTATTCTAATTACTATCGGTCTTCGTAGGGGCGATTCGAGTTACTCTACGTACTCAAATATATTTTTAGCAGGGAACGATGAAAATTGTTCCAGCTTAATTATTCGTAGATAGTCATTCTGAGCGCAGCGAAGAATCTTCTAGCAGGGAGTTAAATTTAGCAGATCCTTACTCTATGGTACTGCGCACCGCGAGTACGCAAGCAGTCGTAAAAGTCAGCTCAGGATGACAAACACGGGGGGATTCGCTACGCTCAAACCGCCCTCACGACGAGATATATACCAAACAACTCATTCTCTCCCTCCCCTCCTCCGCCCAAACGCCAAAACCTCAATCTGGCCCCCTCCCTACTTTATCTGGAAATATGAGATAAAATAGGTTGTATTTCCAAACCGACTAAGCTCGATATGGTTGCAATGCCATATATATATTAAAGGAAGGCGCAAGCCGCCGCAGCCTATTGACGGCAGCCTGCGAAAATTGATTACGAGAAAAATGCAAACCAAAAAGAAACCCAATCTTAAACTGATTATCGGCGGTGCTGTCATCCTGGCAGCGGTGATCTACCTAATTATTTCATCAACCATGGCCAACGCCAATTACTTTATGACCGTCAGCGAGCTCCTCACGCAAAAACAGGAACTGGCGGGGAAGAACATCCGCATGTCTGGCGCCATCATCGGGTCTACGATCGTGTATGACTCCCAAAAAATGGACCTCACTTTCGAGGTGGCTGAAATCCCTGGCGACTACAAGGAAATTGACCGCCGCGGCGGCCTTGCCAAGGTGCTTTACGAAGCCGTCAACGACCCCAGCCTGCCCCGTATGACCATCCATTACCTGGGGCCTAAACCGGACCTGATGAAGGATGAAGCCCAAGCCATCGTCACTGGTTCACTTGACCAAAACGGTGTTTTCCAGGCCACTGAACTGCTTATGAAGTGCCCTTCCAAGTACGAATCCTCTGTGCCCGACCAATCCAAATAGATTTACGAGGTCTCATGTTTTATTTTGGTTTAATTAGCTTTGCTTTAGCCTTGCTTGTCATGCTGGCGGCCATCATTCTCTCGATTCTGCGCCTTGTCCGCAAAGAATATAGCCTTTCCAAGCTTATCCGAACACTCGGAATTAGCAGTTTTGCTCTACATACGCTTTCTGTTCTGGGCATGCTTAGCCTGCAGATCATGGGTGATTACCAGAATGCCTATGTCTACTCCGTCATCAATACGCCCATGCCTTTGATCCTCAAGATCACAGCACTCTGGGGCGGTCAGGCCGGTTCTCTCTTTTTCTGGACCTGGATTGTCAACCTATGCCTTTTCATCGCCATGGTTTCACGCCGGCGTCTGCTGGATAGTTGGTCTTTCCTGATCGCTGGCCTGAATGTGCTTTTCTTTGGAACTGCCACGTTCTTCCTCTCAAATCCCTTCAACCGCATTTGGGAACTGGCTGACGGCAGCTTCACTGAATCAATTTTCTCCCCGGGTATTGGCGCCGTTTTGGCCAAGTTTTCCGATGGCGCTGGACTTAACCCCCTCTTGCGGCATCCAGCCATGGTCATCCACCCCCCATTGCTTTACCTGGGCTATGGACTCTTCCTGATTCCCTTCGCGGTGGCTGTCTCCAAATTAATCCGTGCCGACAAGGACGAAAACTTGCTCGATCAGACCCGCGGCTGGATAATGGCTGCCTGGGTGATGCTTTCTGCTGGTTTAGCGTTGGGCTCCTGGTGGGCATATAATGTGCTCGGTTGGGGTGGCTATTGGGCATGGGACCCGGTAGAAACCGCCTCTCTGCTGCCCTGGCTGGCCAGCACCGGCCTTCTGCACAGCTTGCTGCTGCAACGTAAACGCCACATCTTCCACCGCTTCAATCTTATTTTGGTCCTGCTCGCCTGGTTCCTGGTGGTTTTCAGCGTCTTCGTTACCCGTTCAGGCATCATAAACTCTGTGCATGCTTTCGGCGAGTCTTCCATCTCGGTCCCATTTGCCGTTTATACTGTAGCTACTTTACTGCTCGTTATCTTCCTGCTAGCCTGGCGCGCGAAAAAATTCGCCTCAGACTGGGAATTCAAGTCACCCTTTGCCCGCGAAGCGCTCTTCCTGTATACCAATGTGATCCTTTTGGCGCTCGTGGCGGTTTGCATGTGGGGTCTGGTTTATCCCATCTTCACTGGTATATTCCAGGCAACCCAAATCAGCTTGGATAAGGCTTACTTTATGACCGTTACTGGTCCGCTTTTTATCATCCTGGTGCTGCTGATGGCCATTTGCCCCTTACTGGGTTGGAGCGCGGCCGGCATCAAGAAGCTGGGCAAAGGCATCCTGATACCCCTGGCCGTAGCCGTCGCCGGCACAATTGCGGCTTACTTCATGCAGGTCCATAGTGCCCAAGGTCTATTGGGTTTGTTCCTTGCCATGCTCGGCCTGGCTGTTTTGGTCTCC
>DATIUL010000395.1:0-3690 GCA_035466865.1 Anaerolineaceae bacterium
CACCAGGGAACTCCCATAAGCCGGCCAGCAAGCCTTTTTGCGGCCGCCTTTGGATGAGCACCAAGCCATTTTGCTCGATTACAGCCGCGGTGACGATGAAATGCGGAATGGAAGGCTTTTTCGGCACTACTGGAATGCGGTTCTGTGTTCCATTCTGAAAGGCCTGGCAAGCAGCCTGGATTGGGCATCGCGGGCAAAGGGGTTGGCTGGGTAGGCAGATGCCCGCGCCCAAGTCCATAAGTGCCTGATTAAAATCACCTGTCCGCTTTACAGGGCAAGCCTTCTGGGCAAAATCCCAGAGCTGGCGTTCGCTTTCGGAACTCCGAAGGGGCGCTTCGAGTGCCAGCAGCCGCGAAAAAACTCGCCGAATATTAGCATCCAGAGCCGGCTCTGACTGCCCAAAGGCAATAGAGGCAATTGCCCCGGCGGTATAGCGCCCGATCCCGGGCAAGCCCATCAGCTCTTTAGTTGTGCCAGGAATGACGCCGTCAAACTCCGACATAAGCATTTGAGCGGCTTTGTGCAGATTACGGGCGCGCGAGTAATAACCCAAGCCTTCCCAAAGGCTTAAGACCTCACTTTGGCTGGCCATGGCAAGGTTTTCAAGGGTCGGGAAGCGCGCCATGAAACGCTCAAAATAGGGGATAACGCTATCCACCTGCGTTTGCTGCAGCATAATTTCGGAAACCCAGGTGCGGTATGGGCTGGGACGCGAACGCCAGGGCAATACCCTGGCGTTTTGATCGTACCAATTTAGAAGAATGCCTGAAAAGTCCACGCTTAGAACTGGAAGGCACCCTTAGGGTTAACGATTTTTACTTTGAAGTCGTCCACATAATCCATTAGTTGGCTGACCAGGGCCATCCATTCTTCAGATTCCAGCAGCTTGCGTGCCTCTTCGAATGAAGACATAATTGCCCCCACCAGGATTTGCGGGGCCTCACCGTAGACGGTAGCCCATGCATCGGTCACTTCCAGACCGGCAGCATTGACCTTGGGCATAAAGTCATGCATCACAAACTTGAAGTATTCCTCTTCGTTGTTTGGTTTGATATTCCAGGTGATGATTACTTTTACAGGGGCCATTTGCTCCTAAAGGGCGATTAGCTTTGGGTCCAGGGCGATAACCTTGGTTTCTTCTTCTCCCAAAGAAGCGGCTGAAGCGATCTTGAAGGACTCCATGGTTTCAAGCTCAGTCAAGCCCATTTCCGTGAGGAATTTTGCCAGTGGGTCCAAAGGTAATTTTGAGTTTTGGGTTTCATAATACATGGGGATGACAATGTTGGGTTCCAGCATGCTGATGACTTCGGCGGCTTTGGCAGAATTGAGGCTGCTGCCATCGCCAACGGGTACGAGGGCGACGTTGATAGTACCTAATTCTTCAGCCATGGACTGGGTGGGAACATCCTTAACCATGCCCAGGTGAACAACCGTGAGCGAGCCAAAATCCATCATGTAAATGGTGTTGCGCAGGCCTTTGAAGTCCTTGCCGTGTGGTGTAGTTTGAATGCCGGTGATGAAAACACCGCCAATTTCGTACTCGCCGGGGCCGCTGATGATGTAAGGGTCTCCTTTGACCGCTGCGGTATTGTTGTGAGCCAGGTCATTGCAGCTGACGGTGACAATTTCTGCTTTCAGCTTAAGCGGATTGTAACCCGCCACAGCGTGGTCAAATGGGTCAGTAACAATTGAGGCCATACCGCGCTCAGTCAGGCGAAAGCACGAATTTCCGTACCAGGTTATTTCCATAAATCCTCCAGGAGCCGTCAAGCGGCAAGATGCAAACAGAATTATAACAGGTGGGCAGTCCATTGAACGTTCGAGCCGGTGTCCTCACACCCGTCCACTTTGTGGCGAGTGCAGGCCGTGCACGGAATCTGACCTTTAGGTCTCAGGTTGTAATTGGTTGAGTGACAAAAATGAGGAGACCCTAGGTCAACTACTAATGCTCGGTCTGGAGACCGGCACAATCACATCTTCTGTTTACTCTGTTCGAGCCGGTGTCCCCACCGAGCTCGGATTTTGACCTGTAGGTCTCATGTTGTCATTTTTATTGAAATCCGTCAATTGCCAAGTAACAGAGACCTTCGGTCAAGAGCGTATGCTCGGTCTGGAGACCGGCACAATCAAGAAAGTCATGATTGCGCTGGTGTCCCCATACCCGTCCACTCTGTGGCGGGCACAGGCCGTGTGCGATATTTGACCTTTAGATCTCAGGTTTTGCTTGCACTATAATTGAGAAATGGACAGATATAAGCTAGTAGACGGGGTATATGTCTATTTTGTCACCTTCACTGTCATAGATTGGCTGCCCGTTTTCATCAATCCAGAACCTACACAAATCATTGTGGATAGCTTACTGTATTGCACCAGGGAAAAAGGACTGCGTATCAACGCATATGTGATGATGCCAAACCACCTCCACATGATTGTATTCGACGCTAAGTTCGCCAATGATCGCTTGGAACAAACATTGGTAGATTTCCGAAAATTCACGGGGAGAAAATTGGCGGATTACATTGAGAATAACTTGCCAGATTCTTTGGCTCGGGTGATCCGAAACACTGAATTAGCAGACCGTGAAAGACAGGTTTGGCAACCCGGTTGGCATGCAGAGGGATTGATTAACGAGAATTTCTGGAAGCAAAAGATGGACTACATTCACAATAATCCGGTTAGGAAGGGCTATGTGCGGCTGCCTGAAGAGTGGCGATATTCCTCGGCAGGATATTGGTTGAATGGAATTGAAGGGGATATACCCATTGTGCCTGTTCAGTCGGAGGAGGAATAAAGGAGACCTCCGGTCAAGAGCCTGTGCTCGGTCTGGAGACTACCCATCCGTTTCACGGTGTGCACAGGCGGCACAATCATTGAACCCGGGTGATAAAATTTAAAAATGCATGCAAGGTCCAAGGTTTATTTTGGCATATTTTTAGTGGGTCTATTAATCCTTGGTTTCCTGGCGGTTTTTACTGACCTCTTAAGACTGCCTCACGATAAGAGCGTGGGTCCGGAAACAGCCACAAAAATCCCCACCCCCGTTCTGCCAACCCAAATTCCACCGACTCAATCCACAGTTAGTCAAAAACCAGACCAAACCAAAACACCCGAAATACCCGCAGTCCGTACCAGAGAACTGGATGGTATGCCGGAAATTCTGATCCCGGCTGGAAAGTTCATGATGGGCTGCGACCCGGAAAATAATGCCGGCGTGGACTGCATGCCCGACATCCTACCCCTGCACGAGGTTGAACTTTCGGCTTTCTACGTGGACCAATATGAAGTAAGCAACGCGCAGTACGCGCGCTGCGTCAGCGCGGGAAAGTGCACAGAACCCAAAAGCCTGGGCGATGCCGAGCGCCCCGATTATTACCTCAACCCGAATCATGCTGACTACCCGGTAGTGGCCGTCGATTGGACCCAGGCCGATGCCTA
Organism: Anaerolineaceae bacterium; assembly: GCA_035466865.1. Taxonomy (GTDB): domain Bacteria; phylum Chloroflexota; class Anaerolineae; order Anaerolineales; family Anaerolineaceae; genus Mesolinea. Next base: position 3,436 of record DATIUL010000395.1, read on the forward strand.
CTGCCGCTTGGTGGGCGGCCGCTTGCCAACGGAGGCTGAGTGGGAAAAAGCTGCCCGCGGAGACGACTTGCGGCCTTACCCCTGGGGTTTTGAGCCACCTGACTGCAGCCGGGCAAGCTTTAACTCCAGCAAAGAAGGGCGTTGCTCGGATGGAGCCTCCAAAGTAGGCTCATACCCGGAAGGGGCGTCTCCTTACGGAGTGATGGACCTGGCTGGCAACGTTTGGGAATGGACCAACGATTGGTACGACTGGAC
>DATIUL010000396.1:0-4466 GCA_035466865.1 Anaerolineaceae bacterium
CCCCAAGAAACCGAACTCTGCTCTGCGTAAAATCGCCCGTGTTCGTCTTTCCAACGGTATTGAAGTGACCGCTTACATCCCCGGCGAAGGCCATCAGCTCCAGGAACACAGTGTGGTCCTGATCCGCGGCGGCCGTGTGCGCGATCTCCCAGGCGTGCGTTACCACATCGTGCGCGGCACCCTGGATACCACCGGTGTTTCTGACCGCAAGCAAAGCCGTTCCAAATACGGCGCTAAACTTGCTGAAGAAAAAACCCCCACTAAGAAGAAATAATCGAGCTGATTAAGGAAACCTATGGCACGCAGACTAAAACCCGTAAAACGCGAAATTCTCCCGGACGTGAGATTCAACAATCTGCACGTTCAGATGATCATCAACCGCATCATGCTTGATGGTAAGAAGAGCACCATAACATCCTCCGTTTATGACGCCTTCGATTTGATTAAAGCCAAAACCGGCAAAGAAGGCGTTGAAGTCTTCGAAACCGCTCTTAAGAACGTCAGCCCGATGATGGAAGTACGCCCACGCCGTGTGGGTGGCGCCACCTATCAGGTACCTATGGAAGTTGCACCAGACCGCCGCCTTACCCTGGCGATGCGCTGGTTGATCACAGCCTCCCGTGCGCGCTCCGGCAAATCTTATTCCGAGAAGTTTGCTGCCGAATTGATGGATGCCTCTGAAAACCAGGGCGCCGCTATTCGCAGAAAAGAAGAAGTCCATAAGATGGCAGAGGCCAACCGGGCCTTCTCCCACTTCCGGATTTAATTTTCCGCGCCGCACCTTAACAAGTTAGAAGAGAAAATGACAGAATTTCCGCTTGAACGTTATCGCAATATTGGCATCATCGCTCACATCGATGCCGGTAAAACCACAACAACCGAGCGGATTTTGTTTTATACTGGCAAAACCTACCGCTTGGGCAACGTGGATGAAGGCACCACCGTCACCGACTGGATGCCCCAGGAGCGGGAACGCGGCATAACCATTGTTTCTGCCGCTGTTACCGCTGAATGGAAAGATCACCGCATCAACCTCATCGACACCCCTGGGCACATCGACTTTACAGCCGAAGTGCAGCGCTCTTTGCGCGTTCTGGATGGCGGTGTGGTTGTTTTTGATTCTGTGCAGGGCGTGGAGCCCCAGTCCGAAACCGTTTGGCGCCAGGCTGATAAGTATCGTGTGCCGCGCATCTGTTTTGCAAATAAAATGGACCGCATGGGCGCTTCCTACGAACGCACCATCGAATCCATCAAGGAACGCCTGGGTGCCAACCCACTGGCCATGCAGATCCCGATTGGGATGGAAGCTTCCTTCAAGGGCATGATTAACCTGCTCGAAGAAACCATGGTCACTTTTGAGGATGACGGCCGCGAGCCGATCATCAACCCTGTTCCTGAAGAATACAAAGCCGAAGTTGCCGCCAAGCGCGCCATCCTGGTTGAGCAAATTGCTGAACTGGATGACGAAGTGCTCGAGAAGTATCTCGAAGGCGAAACCCTGACCCTGGCAGAACTCAAAAAAGCGCTGCGTAAGGGCGTTTTGGAAAGCAAGGTCAACCCGGTGTTCTGCGGCACCAGCCTGCGCAATAAGGGCGTGCAATTGGTTCTGGACGCGGTTGTAGATTACCTGCCCAGCCCGCTGGACGTGCCTGCCATTACCACCCACCGCCTTTCGGACGATTCGGAAGTAATCCGCCACGCGGATGATACCGAACCCCTTTCCGCTCTCGTTTTCAAAATTGTCACCGACCCTTATATGGGCCGCCTGGCTTATATCCGCATTTATTCCGGCAAGATCAAGCAGGGCACGCAGGTTCTCAACTCTTCCAAGGACAAAAAGGAACGCGTTGGCCGCCTACTGCGCATGTATGCTGACCGCCGTGAAGATGTTGACGAATTGGGCGCTGGTGATATCGGTGCCATTTTAGGGCTCAAATCCAGTTTCACGGGCGATACCCTTTCAGAAACCTCGGCTCCGGTCGTGCTGGAAAGCATCAACTTCCCGGATCCAGTAATTTCCATTGCCATTGAACCCAAGACGAAGGCTGATCAGGAAAAGATGTCTGACTCGCTGATTAAATTGGCAGAGGAAGACCCCACATTCAAAATCCGCCAGGATGAAAACACCGGCCAGACCGTTATTTCCGGTATGGGCGAACTTCACCTGGATGTGCTCGTTGACCGGTTGCTGCGCGAATTTCGCGTGCAGGCTAACGTGGGTACCCCCCGGGTTGCCTACCGTGAAGCCCTCAGCAAGCCAGTCAAAGATTTGCGCTACAAATACACCAAGCAATCTGGCGGCCATGGGCAATATGGCGATGTTATCATCGACCTTGAACCCCTGGTGCCCGGTTCCGGCGTTGTCTTTGAAGACAAAGTGCGCGGCGGCGATATTCCCAAGGAATACATCCCTGCTGTACAAAAGGGTATTATCGAAGCGGCTGAATCCGGACCAATTGCTGGTTATCCGATGACCGATTTCAAGGTCACCTTAACCGGTGGTTCCTTCCACGAGGTTGACTCCAGTGAAATGGCCTTCCGTATGGCCGCCATTTTCGCCCTCAGGGAAGCTGCTGAAAAAGCTGGTCCGATCATTTTGGAACCCATTATGGCTGTTGAAGTTACCGTGCCGCAGGAATACACCGGCGATGTTATTGGCCAGATTAATTCCCGCCAAGGCAGCGTGTTGGGCATGGAAGACCGTTTTGGCAATGCCAAGGCGATCCACTCCGAAGTTCCGCTGGCGCTGATGTTTGGCTATGCCACTGAATTACGTTCGGTTACCCAGGGGCGCGGCGTCTTTACCATGGAATTCAAGCATTATGCCCAGGTAAACGAGTCCACCCGTAAGAAAATTTTAGGACTTTCGTAATACACTCGGGGCTTTTTAGCTCCGGCGATTAGAGAAACTAAAGGAAACATAAAATGGCAAAACAAAAAATTCGCATTCGCTTGAAAGCTTACGATCACCGCATTTTGGATCAAAGCGCAAAACGCATCGTTGAGACCGCGGAACGCTCCGGCGCCAAAGTGTTGGGCCCAATTCCTTTGCCCACCCGCATCGAGAAGTACACCGTACGTCGCTCCACCTTCATTGATAAGGACTCACAGGAGCATTTTGAGATTCGAACCCACAACCGCTTGATCGACGTCATGGAACCAGATTCCAAGACCATCGATATGCTCATGCGCCTTAACCTGCCCGCCGGCGTGGATATTGAGATCAAGATCTAATTTTGGGTTGTTCCAGCCTCGGGCTGGAAGAATCGTTACAAGCGAATAAGAATGTTGAACGCGGTCAATATGACCCTTGCGTTTGCTATCAAAAAGGAGGCCCCGGCCTCCTTTTGCAGTTAAATCAGGTAATCCCCATTTAATCGTTGCGCATAGCTTAAGATGTCGTGCTTTTCTTGATAAAGAACGGCCGCGAAAGCATATATCCCAACCAAGCACCAAGCACGTTTGTGATCAGGTCAGTCACATCAAACGCGCGCGAATAGGTGGGCACGCGGGAAGTAAGCACCAGCTGCGTGACCTCTATGGCCAGCGTTGCCAGCAGCGCGAAGAGTATTATTGGTAGTTTGCCTCTCTTGGTTGTGAATGGCAGCAGGAATCCGAATGGAATAAACGCGGCGATGTTGAGCCAATCAACCCGCGTCACGTGCGGCATCAGGTTTCCCAAGCGTGCTATGCCAAAAGGATAGAGATTGACGCGCAACGGTTGGAGGATCGTCTCGGGGAGCGGTTCCTTGAAAACACTAAAAGGGAAGGGCAGAATGGTCAGGGTGACAAGAATGACCAGGTAAAGCGCGAAAAGATTTGCACCAAAGAAGAAACGCAAGGGTTTACGTAGGGCCATCCAAACTAAGTTGAAAACCAGTAGTAATCCGCCCACGATTGGTAAAAGGTTGTTGGGACGTATGACAATATTTTCCATCCCGGCATTGTAACCGCATTATTGAAAGCCGTTTTTCGCCTTTTCTTTTTGTAAACCCTTTTGATTGCGCCGCTTGTGCCCACTTCAGAGATCGAGACCTTCGGCCTGAGCCCACCATAGAACGATGCATTTGTTGATGCCCAATCTACAATACATTAAATTAATTTGGTGGGTTGACCAAAAGCAGGTCAACCACACCCTACGTGGAATGGTTGGTCGGTGTGTAGGGATAATAATGGTTGGAATCGTGGCCAATTACCGGACCGCAACCCGACTTTTTGTAAACCCTTTTGATTGCGCCGCTTGTGCCCACGTCTTTGATCGGGACCCCCGGCTTTTGCCTACCAGCTGAAGAACTAATGTTGTTGGGATTTGCTCCACGAAGGAGAGTAGTAAATTTTCTTTCTGTGTCGTTCCTCCCAATCTACTGCTTTTATGGCATGGCTTTGCCACCCAGGTAATGGAGACCCTGGGTCAAGATCACGTGCCCGGCCTGAGCTCGCCACGCAGTGGACGGGTATCTGGAGAC
>DATIUL010000397.1:0-2576 GCA_035466865.1 Anaerolineaceae bacterium
TGGCGAGAAACTGGACGTAGACATCGAGAAACTGAAGTTCTCACGCTTCTCAAGCACGCAAGCAATGGCAAACTAAAGAGGTGAACATGGAAAAAGCCCCTTGTTGGACCGGGTCAATCGCGGTGGTTGACCTGACCAAAAATGAAATCCGAATAGACCACCAGGACGCGGAGTTCTACCGCAAATACGGTGGCGGCAGCGGCATGGGAATGTATTACATCCTAAAAATGCTCGAAAAAGGTGCTGATGCCTTTGACCCCAAAAATGTGATTACCTTCTTTTCAGGACCTTTGGCAGGCTTGCCGGTTTCAGGCTGCTCACGGTTGACTGTGAATGCCAAGTCGCCGGCTGGTGGCGCCATCGGCGACAGCCAGGTGGGCGGATACATTGCCTCCTCCATGAAGTTTGCCGGTTTCGACGGCGTGGTGGTGATTGGCAAAGCGGAGCGCCCGGTTTACATCCTTCTGAAAGACGGCCAGGCAGAGATTCGGGATGCCTCCAATATTTGGGGCACGACCACGGCCGACGCGGAAGAAATTCTTAAGAATGAACTGCAGGACCGCAAGATTCAGGTCATGCAATGCGGCTTGGGCGGCGAAAAGCTGGTGCGCTTTGCTTCCGTCATGAATATGGCCAATCGGGCTGCCGGGCGAACCGGCCTGGGCGCGGTAATGGGCTCCAAGCACCTGCGCGCGCTGGTCGTTAGCGGTAAAGGCAAGGTGGGCTCAGCGGATCCCAAAGAAATTACCAAATGGGGTAAGTGGGGCATTGATTTCATCCCGAATAACCCTGATGTAAACATCATTGGCGAATTTGGCTCTGCCGGCCTGGTGGGGGGGCAGGAATCCTCGGGCACACTGCCTTCTTACAACTTCAGCGAAGGTACTTTTGTGGATTGGGAGAACCTAACCGGTCAGAGGATGACCGAGACCATCCTGACCAAACGCGACACCTGCTATGCCTGCGCAGTGCGCTGCAAGCGCGTGGTTGAAACGGAGTTTGGCGGCGATAAAGTACTGCCCGAATATGGCGGCCCGGAGTATGAGACCATTGCCACCCTGGGCACCTACTGTGGTATCGGCGACCTCAAGCCGATTTCGTTGGCCAATCAACTATGCAATATGTACGGCCTGGATACCATCAGCTGCGGCGCTACGGTAGCCTTTGCCATGGAATGCTTCAAGAACGGCCTGATTACCGAGAAAGATACCGATGGCATCAAGCTGGAGTTTGGCAACGCCGAAGCCCTCATTGCCATGATTAAGAAAATTGCTCACCGTGAAGGTTTTGGCGACTTGCTGGCAGAAGGCAGCGAACGCGCCGCCCAAAAGATTGGCAAAAACGCGGATGAGTATCTGATTACCTGCAAGGGCACCGAAGCCCCTGCGCATATGCCCCAGGCAAAGAAAACACTCGGGCTGATTTACGCGGTCAACCCCTTCGGCGCGGACCACCAGTCGCACGAGCACGATCCCGTGTATGAGAGCGAGAACACCACCGAGCTTTCCACCGCGCGCCTGGCCAGATTGGGCCTCAATCATGTGCAGCCGGCCGCCTCGATGAATGATGAGAAAATAAAATTCTCCTTCATCACAGAAAAATATTACTCGGCACTGGATTCCTACAACCTCTGCCAATATGTTTTTGGGCCGGCCTGGAATATCTATTCAGCTGACGAAACCATCGCAATTTTGAAGGCCGCGACTGGTTGGGATGTGAGTGTGGATGAATACCTGCAAGTGGGTGAGCGGCGTCTGAACATGATGCGCGCCTTCAACCAGCGCGAAGGCTTTACCCGCGCCAACGACATCTTACCCAAGAAATTCTTCAAACCACTGGAGGGTTCAGGCCCAACTGCTGGGGTATCACTCGGGGTGGAAGAGCTGGAAGGCTTTAAGGATTCTTACTACAGAATGGCAGAATGGGATGCTGGGACGGGCAACCCGACCATGAATAAACTAAAGGCACTTGGGCTTGAATGGATTGAGTTTTAGAAATGGAGAGCCCTAAGCGTTTGCCGAAAATGGAACCTGGAGGTTCAAGGTGAGAGTTATTCATCACCCAATCCTGGGAGAAGCCGTTCCGGGGGTCGAGGTTGAGATCACCGTGGATGGCAGACCCATCAAAGCTTTTGAGGGCGAGCCCCTGGCCGCGGCCATGATCGCTGCCGGGATTCAGATTTTTCGCTACACTGCCAAGACTCACCAAGCACGTGGTATTTTTTGCGCCATCGGGCGCTGTACGGACTGCATGATGATTGTGGACGGGATACCAAACACACGCACCTGCGTGACGCCTGTCAAAGGCGGTATGATTGTGCAAACCCAGGACGGCTTGGGAAGGTTTGAGGCCTAAATGATTGAGACCGATTTCGCCATCATTGGCGGCGGGCCGGCTGGCTTATCTGCGGCTATTGAGGCAGCCAACGCGGGCTGCAAGGTGACACTGATCGATGAAAACTCGCGCCCAGGCGGTCAACTTTTTAAGCAGATTCACAAGTTTTTTGGCTCCAAAGACCATTATGCCGGCACACGCGGCATCGACCTTGGCATCAAACTGCTTGGCGAGGTTGAAAA
>DATIUL010000398.1:0-5027 GCA_035466865.1 Anaerolineaceae bacterium
TCCCAAAGAGCAAGGACAGATAGGTTTTCACTACATTCCTCCTATTGGAACAGAGAGCGCATGGTTTTGGGCAGGAGTATTATTTCTTTGCTCAGAAAACGAGCTTGATTTGTGTTCTTGAGTTTGTAGGCTAATGGGAAATGTCTTTGCGTGCATCCGGCTGCTTGCAATGTAAAACGGAGGTAGCTGTAGAATTGCCGTCGATTCGCAGAGCGTGCTGTTGTTACAGAACAGGCTGGAACGCGAGTACTTGAGAGCGTTCACTTTTTCTGCCTCCACATTTGACCCTGAAGTAACTGAGTACAGGGACGCTTTTAGAAAGTGAGCAAAAATTGATTGGGACTATTTAATTATGCCACTAATACCCAAACGCGGCCTCTTGAGAATGAAGGTGCTTGAGTAATTGTTGCAGTGTGGATTTGCGTCAGAAAGGGTTGCGGTAATACGCATCCATGCGATTTGTTCTGCGTGAGAAGTGAGGGGAAAATCTGACAGGTCGCCTTATCTAACTTAGGCAGGCAAGGAGGGTGTAGACTGAAAATTGCGTGGGAAAAGCAAAAACAAACTGATAAATAATGAATTTTCGGGTTAAAGCCGTCGTTATTGGTTTGTTTTTCTCGTGGTTGTGACTTAACTAAAAATCTGGGGCATGTAAAAAATAATTTGACTTAGCATTCAGATTACTGAGAAATTGTGTCCTTTGTTACTACAAAATCAGTCCATTCCACATCCGTCAATTCCATCATGTTCTCTGATATTTTTAATCCGTTTTTTTGATAGAAAGGAATTGCTTCTTCATGTGCATAAATAAACACAATAATGTCTTTGTCTCCACCAGCTTCTGTTCTTGAAATCCTGATCATTTCAGATCCAATTCCATTTTTGATATAGGCTCTATCGATACCCAGGTCGGTAATCATCAGCCAATAAGCAAAATCAGTTAACCCAAAACAAGTGCCAACGATTTTTCCATCTTCATCAATTGCCAGAAGACTTATTTGAACATTATTAACCAGCTTGGTAATTCTCTCTTGAAATCGTTCTTTAGGATACTGTGAACCAAGATCGGTTCGGGTCAGGAACTCAACGTAATCATCCGGGCTTATATTTTTTCTAACAATTGATACTGTGCCTTTCTTAGTAACAAACCTCGATAAGATTCGATCTTCCATGCTTACTCCCTGTTGTAGGTGGTATTTGCAGATTCATTTTTCTTCGTCATGAAGCGTCAGGCTAATCAGCAACTACAAAACGCCGAATTTATGGATTGTATATGTAATTATCAACTATTTTATAAGGCAGAAGTGGTAGATTGAAACTGACGATCCGCAAAAGCAGTAAAAACAACATTTTGATAAGCCAGACATCAGTAGTAGACCAATCACCTCCCAAGTCAGGAGCCAATTGGACTAAACAAAAAATTAAGCACCCTTCTTATTAGGAAGGCGCGGAATCTGCTTGTTTCAATATGGATCTATTCCTCTTTGGCAGGAACTTATTGCCGTTGACTAATCTCGAGTGTCTCCAGCATCTTAAAATGCCATCATCAGGAAATTTGTGTTCACATGTGTGGGCTTTCTGATTCTTTAACAGGTTTTATCGTGTACTCAAGCCAAACAATACCGCTTGGAAGAACACGTTGCGATGTCAGGCTAAGCTGATGCCCTGCTGCTGGTGTGGGTAGAAGGGGGCGGCCTCCGCCCAAGAGGACAGGAATGATGGCTGGCTCTATGGTGTCGACACAGCCCAAAGAAAGCAAACTTTGGAATAGTTGCCCGCCCCCGAAAAGCCAGATGTCTTTTCCGGGTTGGGAGCGCATCTGATTAAGTGTGGCCTGGATATTGTTGGAAATGATGGTTACGTGAGGATGATCTTGTTGCCGAAGCGTTTGAGAGCATACAAGCACGGTCTTTCCCCAGAAATTATTGGTTTCTTTTTGCAGTCCCTCATAGGTTAGGCGTCCCATGAGAAGGGTGTCAAACTGGTCAAACAAGGCATCGAAGTCAATGGTGGGTTCATCGACAATCCAATCTGTTTTCCCAGCAAGATCAGCAATATATCCGTCCAAACTACAAGCAACCTGGTAACGAATCCTACGCACGTTAACCTCCAATTGAATGATTTTCTTTGGAAAGAGATCGAAAAGACGCTCTTTGGTAAACCCGAACTGGGCAAGGCCCAACGAATATAACATTGGATCACAGATTTGTTGCAAGAAGGCAATAAAAATTTTACATCCAGAATTTTTGGCGCTAAGACGAGTAAATACTTTTATATCCAAAAATTCAAAAAGTCTTACACAATGTGGATCAAATAATGCCATCCAAGCACTGAGAATGCAAAAGGCCTACTCCAGAGTGTTGTACCCTTTGTTTGAATCAGATTTATTGTTGTTATACTTTAAAGGCAAGAGCTGGTTTGGGATGCCTGCATGAATTTCAGGTGGACGTAAACCTAATCGCTTTCTATGTTAGGGAAGAATGTAAATTGCCGGGATTCATGGGGAGATGGCAAAAGTTAGCAGTACCTGACACATCAAAACCAGTTTGAACATTATGATGCCTGTCTTAGCTTTGGTTCGAGATACAGGAGTTGTCGAAGAAACCTGTGTGACCAATGAAAAATAAATCATAAGTGGCAGTAATTGGTGCCCCTGATCCTGGAACCCTTGGGCTGATCAGAGGTTTTCTGAGAGGACATTAGCATGTTTGAAAAAATCTTATTACCACTTGACGGGTCTGCCATGGCGGAGCGGAGCATTCCGCACGCGATCGAATTCGCCCGCATTTTTAACAGCAAAATCCTAATCCTCCAGATATTGAAATCTGAAACAAGCACTGAAAGCATTGTGCATACTGAACCGCTGAACTGGCAGCTTCACAAAGCAAAAACAGAGCTCTACTTGCATAAAACTGCCAATGAGATGCGGTTATCGCTTGGCCTGCCGGAACTTGATGCTGAATCGGATGGAGAGAGTCGCGTTACAGTAACTGTTTTGGAGGGGAAAGTTGCTGAAAATATCGTTGATTTTGCCCAGAAGGAAAACATCGACCTGCTGATTATCAGTTCTCATGGGTCCAGCGGCCTAAGCCGGTGGAATCTGAACAGCGTAACCACAAAGGTCGTCAACCTGATCTATAAACCCGTGCTTATTATTCGCGGTTATGCAGTGGACGGCGATGACCCCATCCATCCTCGTTACGAACGCATCATGCTGCCACTTGATTGTTCCCGCCGTTCGGAATGTTCCCTTAACGCCGGGCTCACTCTCGCAAAAAACTATCAATCCCGGGTGATTTTGAGCTCAGTCATTAAACCTCCGGAAATATCTGCAATTGACCCCTACAACCAGGAACTTCAATTATTGAATCAACAGTATATGGACCTCTCACGCAAGACAGTACAAAGTTACATGGATGAATTGTCCCAAAGGCTTGGAGTGGGAAATGAAATACGAATCGTCGAGGATCACAGTATTGTAAGAGCGATTATGCGCCTCGCAGATGATGAAAACGTGGATCTGCTTATCTTATGTGCCCATGGATTCACAGGGGAATTAAGTTGGCCATTTGGTACGGTGGCTCGCAGTTTCATAGAATACAGCACAAAACCAGTCCTGGTAATTCAGGATCTGACCCACCTGGATGTATTGCCTACAGATGCCTCACAAGCCATTGAATCGACACGGAGCCCGGAATAATGTCAGAAGTTCCGACTTCCGGGGGACAGAGCGAAGAACTATTAAATAACGAACGTTCTTTCGTTGAAACCCTGGTACAGCAATATCAGCACGCAACCATCCTGCCTTTACGCAAACGAACCAAGCTGCCTGACCTTGTAAAAGGCCACCTCAAATCTTATGAGGAATGGATAGTTAGAGCTCATCAGTACTACCAGGGTTTGTCCACCTCTGACGGAAATATAAGTCTGACTGCAGAGTGGATTTTGGATAATCATTACATCCTGCAACAGGCTTTTCATCTAATCCAGGAGGATATGCCCTCTGGATATCAAGAGCAGCTGCCAAGGTTGATTGATCCTCCTTACGAAAATTTCCCCCGAATATTTGCATTAATCCGCAGTTTGCTTTATCGACGAAATTATCTGCTCAATTTAGATGACATCCAGAAATCTCTAAACGAATTCCAGGAGGGGGTGCCACTCACCTTTGGAGAATTGTGGTCTATCCCTATCTTTATCCGTTTTGGATTGATTGAAATGTTGGCTCGGGTTCTATTTGAAGATATCAAACCAGACCAACCTGTTGAATTTCATTCAATGCCTCCCATCCTCCCCGAAAGTTCAATGTTACGGGCAGAAATAACGCAACAGGACGCTACAAATCAAGCAGAGATCGTTGGTCGTATCATCCGTAGTTTGCGCGTGATTTCTGAAACCAATTGGGAAGAAATTTTCGAGTCTCTCAGCCTGGTGGAGAAAACCTTACGCCAGGATCCCGCTGGTATCTACCCAAAGATGGATTTCAAAACAAGAAACCTGTACCGGGGAGAAATCGAAAAACTTGCCAGATTAACTGGTGAGGATGAAAGCCAACTGGCTATCTCGCTGCTTAATTTGTGTAATCAAACCAAGGCTGTCGTTAGAGGCAATAAGCCTGAAAACCAGAATCCAGAACACATTGGCGTTTTCCTTATCGGTGAGAGACGCAAGGAATTTGAGGAGGTGGTTGGTTTTAGACCCAACCTGAAGGCGCGGATTCTTAAAAAGGCAAAAACCTGGAACACCCCCCTGTACCTTGGAAGTACCTCTCTCATTGCAATTGGATTAAGCTTATTCGTTCTGCGGCTAACCCACAGATTTGCTTTCTTTGAGTCTTTGGGTTTTCCCCAAGTTTTGTTAATGGGCATCATTGCTCTGTGCTTAATCCCACCGGCCTTTATTGTTGCCAATCACCTGATTAATATCGTTGTAGACGCATTCACCTCATCGACACTACTGCCTAAACTGGAATTTAAACAGTCGATCCCTGAGGAATATAAAACGCTTGTAGTCATACCGGGCTTGAT
>DATIUL010000399.1:0-8492 GCA_035466865.1 Anaerolineaceae bacterium
TATCCTATAGTCTGACCCCCTGTTTCCCCCTCTAATAACCCTCTAATCATTTCGTGATAATATCAAAAGATGTATCTTAAAGGCTCAAAACTCTCGATGAACCGCCGCCGCAACCGCGGCAACCCGGTTCTCATCATTTTCTTATTAATCTCCATTGGTCTCCTGGTTTACGTCAATGTATTAGTCGTCCCCAAAATCAATCCACCTTTCGTGCCCACCCCAACCCCTACCCGGGACCCGGTCTGGTATGCCACCGAAGCAGCTGACCAATTTGGGCAGGGCAAGTTTAACAACGCCATTGAAACCTACCAACAGGCAATTAACTCCCACCCGGGAGAAATCGATTACTACCTCAAAGTTGCGCGGCTGCTCATCTACACAAACCAGTATGAACAAGCTAAGGTCCAAAGTGAGAATGCCATTCTGCTCAACAATAAAGTGGCCGACGCTTATGCCTTGCTGGGCTGGGCCGAAGGCTTTATGCAAAATTACAAAGACGGTGAAATTGCCGCCCGAAAAGCTGTTGAACTAGACCCCAACAATGGCCTCGCCCACGCGGCCCTGGCCTACATATTGGCGTTGCGGGTGGAAGCCCGCGTGGATGATCTGAACACCATGGACCTGGCGATTGCTGAGTCGCGCACCGCTCTCGCGCTCAACCCTGGCCTGGTGGAAGCACATTGGGCACGTGGTTACGTGCTTGAAGTCACATCCAACTATGCTGATGCCATTGCCGAGTATGAAAAAGCCCTCCAGTTCAACCCCAACATTGCCACGCTACATCTGGCTCTTGGCCGCAACCTCTTCACACAAAACGAGCTCAGCCGGGCCATCCTCGAATTTACCAAAGCGTATTCGCTCAACCCCACCAACGGGGAACCTAACTTTTACATTTCACGTGTCTGGGCAAACCAGGGTGAATGGGCAAAGGCCATCCAATACGCGAACCAGGCCCTAAAAGACGATCCGGGTAATGCACGTTATCACGCCCAATTGGGTAGCATGATCTACCGCAGCGGACAACTGAGAAGTTCTTTGCCCTCCTTTGAACTGGCTCTCCTGGGTGGAACTACTCCCGAAGGCATTGCTGTTGAACCACTAAAACTGGAGATTGGCACTACTTCCGTCAACTATTACAGCCAATACGGGATTGCCCTGGCAAAGCTCAACCGCTGTGATGAAGCCGTTTCGATTGCGACTACCATGCAGCAGACCATTCCTGACGACGAGACCGGTATTTTTAATGCCAACGAAATGATCCGGATTTGCCAGGAAAATCTTAAAAACCCGCCCACACCTGAGCCAACCGCCACGCCCACCCCAATTACCGGGCCAACACCTACGCCGAATGGGACGCAGATGCCTCAACTCACGCCCCTGACGACACCTTAAGCCCTATGTACATCAACGAACGTAAAAACCTCTTCCGTAATCCAAAGGGAGCCTCCAACCCATTCCGTGTGATGGTCCTAATTCTTGGCATTGTTGTTATCATCGCCATTATACGGGCCTATTCTCAAGGGGAGATTTGGCCGCCTTTTATCCCCACGCCAACCCCTACCCGAACCGTCAACTCATTCATGATTGAAGGAAATACTCACTTTCAGGCTGGGGACCTGGAAAAAGCGGTCCAATCCTATAACCAGGCTGCCCAACTTGAACCAAATAACGTGGACATTTACATTCAGCTGGCCCGGGTGCAGACCTATTCCTACCTCAGCCGTAACTCTGACCAGGAACAACTTGACCGCATGAATGAAGCGTTGGCCACCATCAATAAGGCCAAGGAAATTGCCCCCACCAACTCGAATGTCCTGGCAATGCGTGCCTTTGTGCTCAATTGGCGCTCATCCCTGGCTTTGCTGCCGGTTCCTGAGCGAGGAGAGAACCTCTCAGAAGCTGAATCCGAGGCATTACTGGCGATCAACCTTGATAACCAGAATGTGCTGGCAAAAGCTTATTATGGCGAAATTCTTATTGATCAGTTGAAATTTGTGGAAGCCGAACAGTACATTAATGAAGCCCAGAGTGAGGGACCAGAAATCATGGATGTCCAGCGGGTAACCGGCTACTATCACGAAATGATGGCCGAATACACGGTGGCCATCGATTATTACCGCAAAGCAACTGAAATTTCGCCTAACTTGTCCTTCCTTTACCTGCGAATTGGGGCTCTTTACCGAAACGAAACACAGTGGGATGCCGCTCTTGAGTATTTTGAAAAAGCAGTCCGCCTCAACGAACAGCTGGGACTCAAGGACCCCATCCCCTACATGTCAATTGCCAATACTTACCTGCGCATGCCCGAATCGAGCCCGATGGTTGCCGCCCGAAATGCCTATAAAGCCCTATCGCTAAACCCCTACAACCAAAACAGTTATGGGCTCATTGGCATCATTTACCATAAGGCCCGAAACTACGAAGGTGCTGAAATGGTTCTGCGATGTGCCGTCGTTGGCTGCAATGAGCAACAAACCTGTGATGCTCTTGAGGAAAGTCCTTGCGAAAGCAAGATTGTCTTCACAAATCCTCTTCCGCTTACCGATAACACCCTGGCTTACTACTATACCTACGGCTCCGTGCTTTCAGGTTTGCACAGGCCTGGAGATGACAAATGCGAGCGTGCCATGGTGGTGTTCCGCCAGCTGCATGCCAAATATGATGGTTTGGACGACGAAGGGGCCAAACTTGCCCTCAGAATTGCCAGCGCTGGAGAACAAATCTGCTCTTCGGCGAGTGTTCCTGCCAATATCGTGCTCACAGCCACACCTGAACCTACTATTAGTCAAAGTACCAGAGAGATTTTTCCTACGGGCACCCCCGTACTGATTCTCACTCCTGAAGCGCTTATCCCATAATCAATTGTAAATAATCCATAAGAAAATTGTACGCTGGCTTGACTCTGCTCCCGCTAATAAGTATTATTGGGTAAGAAATTAGCACTCTCTTGTTGTGAGTGCTAAAATTAACGAAAATAATTGGAGGCATGAATGAATATGACAATGAAACCCTTAGGCAGCCGCCTCGTGGTTGAACCCATCGAGCAAGAAGAAATCAGCGCTGGTGGTATTGTTCTTCCCGAAACCGCAAAAGAAAAACCCCAAAAAGGCACCGTCTTGGCCATCGGCCCTGGCGACCGCAATGAAAAAGGCGAACGTGTTGCCATGGATGTTGCTGTAGGCAATACCGTTCTATTCGCAAAATACTCCGGCACCGAAATCAAATTTGAAGGCAAGAAACTGCTCATCCTGCGTGAGAGCGACATTCTGGCTATTCTCTAAATCTAAACCTATCTAAGGAGATTCTTTATGGCAAAACAATTAGTATTTTCTGACGAAGCCCGTCGCTATCTCAAATCTGGCGTAGATGCCGTCAATAACGCTGTTTCCACTACCCTCGGCCCCAAAGGCCGCAATGTTGCCCTCGACCGCAAGTACGGCTCCCCCACCATTACCCACGACGGTGTGACCGTTGCAAAAGAAGTTGAACTCGAAAATCCATTCGAGAACATGGGTGCCCAACTGCTCAAAGAAGCTGCCACCAAGACCAACGACATCGCTGGTGATGGCACTACAACCTCCACCGTTTTGGCGCATGCCATTGTTACCGAAGGCCTCAAAAACCTCGCCGCTGGTGCCAACCCCATGCTCCTGAAGCGCGGCATTGAAGCTGCCTCCAAGGCTGTGGCTGAATCCATCCACAACCAGGCTATCGACATCACCACCAAAGACGAAATCGGCCAGGTGGCCACCATTTCCGCTCAAGACAGCGAAATTGGCGCCCTGATTGCTGACGTTATGGACAAGGTTGGCAAAGATGGCGTTATCACCGTTGAAGAATCCAAAGGCCTGCAATTCGAAACTGAATACGTTGAAGGTATGCAGTTCGACCGCGGTTATATTTCTTCCTACTTCGTGACCGATACCGAGCACATGCTCGCCGAAATCAAGGATCCCTATATCCTCATCTATGACAAGAAGATTTCTGCTGCTTCCGACATCGTTCCATTGCTCGAAAAAATGGTCCAGGTTGGCAAGCGCGAACTGCTCATCATCGCTGAAGACATCGACGGTGAAGCACTTGCAACCCTCGTTCTTAACAAACTGCGTGGTATGTTGAACGTTATCGCTGTCAAAGCCCCTGGCTTTGGTGATCGCCGCAAAGCCATGCTCCAGGATATTGCCATTCTCACCAGTGCCTCCGTTATCTCCGAAGAGACCGGCCGCAAACTTGAGACCGCGACCATCGAAGATCTTGGCCGCTGCGAAAAAGTGACTGTTGACAAAGACAACACAACCATCGTTGGTGGCAAGGGTGATTCCTCCGCCATCAAAGGCCGCATCGAACAAATTCGTGTTGAAATCGACAACACCACCAGCGATTACGACCGTGAAAAGCTCCAGGAACGTCTGGCCAAACTTTCCGGCGGCGTTGCCATCATCCGTGTGGGTGCCGCAACCGAAACCGAACTTAAAGAGAAGAAACATCGTGTGGAAGATGCCCTCTCCGCTACCCGCGCCGCGGTTGAAGAAGGTATTGTGCCTGGTGGCGGCGTTGCATTGCTGAATGCTCGCGAAGCCATCAAGGACCTCAAAATGGAACAGGCAGACGAGCAAATTGGCGCCAACATTGTCAAGCACGCTTTGGAAGTTCCCATGCGCCGCATTGCCGAGAACGCTGGCAAAGATGGTTCCGTCATCGTTGAGACTGTACGCCAGAAGCAAGCCGCGGAAAACAACCCGCACTTTGGCTACAACGTCCTCTCTGAAGAATACGGTGACCTGGTCAAGGGTGGTGTCATCGACCCCGCCAAAGTGACCCGTGGTGCCCTCGAAAATGCTGCGTCAATCGCCGCGATGATCCTGACCACAGAATGCCTTATCACCGACATTCCTGAGAAGAATCCAGCTGCTCCACAAATGCCCCAGGGCGGCATGGATTACTAAAATCCAATCTCATCTAGAACTAACAGCAGGCTTCAATTTGAAGCCTGCTGTTTTCTTAATCCGCTCTTATTTATGATGACTTAACTTGAAGTTCTTGTTCCTGTAGTCCAAGCAGACTACAATTTATTTGAAAAGTGAGGGCAGCATGGACGAGAACGTCAAGAAACTAATCGCCAATATTCAAAAAGATGAAATTACAGGTCACAACATTTACTTGAACCTGGCCAAACAAGCCAAGACACCCGAGAACCAAAAGGTGCTGGAAAATATCGCTGCCCAGGAGCTTGCTCACCACGATAAAATGAAAATTTACACCGGCGTTGAGGTCCAGCCGGATTGGGGCAAAGTGAGACGCATCAGCTTCCTCAGCAGACTTCTGGGTCTTACATTTGGGGCTAACCTGATGGAACGCGGCGAGCGTGACGCTGTAAAAGTTTACAGCCAGTTGAAAAACGAATTTCCTGAAGCCGAGAAAATCCAGGCCGAAGAAGCCCGCCATGAGGAAGAGCTTATCTCTCTCCTGGATGAAGAAAGCTTGCATTATGCCGGTTCGATCGTGCTGGGGCTCAACGACGCCCTGGTAGAGCTCACTGGAACACTCGCTGGCCTTACTTTCGCTCTGCAAAGCACGCAATTGGTAGCCGTCTCCGGCCTGATAACGGGCATAGCTGCGGCACTTTCGATGGCAGCCTCCGAATTCCTTTCCACCCTCTCAGAAAAGGGTTCGCACAAAAAGCCGGGAAAAGCAGCCATTTACACTGGCATAGCTTACCTAATTACGGTAACCATGCTCATCCTGCCCTATTTGCTCATCCACAACGTTTTTATCAGCCTTGCAGTCATGCTTGTTATTGCTGTTTTTATAATCATGGCCTTCACTTTCTACAGTGCAGTCGTTACCAACGAGAGTTTTCTGAAGCGCTTTGGCACTATGGCGGCCATCAGTTTGGGGGTAGCGTTGCTTAGTTTCGGTATCGGCCTGATTGTCCGTAACGTCTTACACGTAGGTGGTTAATCAGTTTTTTCAACTCTACCTGTTGATAAGCAATTCTCAATTGTACCGGCCAATTGGATGTGTTAATACGCTCACAATTCAGGATTATTAACGATTAATTCGAAACGATGCGAAATTCGTAACAATTCCTATCATCGTGCTATACTTTTTTTGTGGCAAATGCTTCTGACAAAACCGGAGGTTATGTGCTTGAACAGGGCTTTATCTTCGAACGTCTAGTAGCTGGCCACAACTCACCCAAACCCAAACAATTTAATAAGGAGAGAATCATGAAGTTATCCAAACTGTGCCTCGTTGTCTGTATGTTGGTACTTGTGGCTGGGTTATTTGCCGGCTGCACTGCACCTCAAACAGCAACCCAAGCCCCTGCCCAGGGCGAGAATCAGCCGGCCACAAAACCGGCGGAAGTAGTCATTGGTGTCTTTGAACCCATGACTGGTGCTCAAGCCGCAGGTGGTGCCCAAACCTATCAAGGCATCCAACTTGCTGCCGAACAAAATAAGGATGTCCTTGGGGTACCGATCAGAGTAGTCCTTGTCGACAATCGCTCAGATAAAACCGAGTCTGCTACCGCCATGACACGCCTAATCCAGCAAGAAAAGGCCACGGTCGTCATCGGCAGCTATGGTTCTTCCAACTCGATGGCTGGCGGCGAGGTTTCTGAAAAAGCCGGCATCCCGGTCATCGGCGACTCACCCACCAACCCATTGGTTACCCAAGGAAAGAAGTTTTATTTCCGGGTTTGCTTCATCGATCCCTTCCAGGGTCGAGTGATGGCCAAGTATGCCAAAGAAAACGGCATTCAAAAAGTAGCCATCATCAAGAACGTCTCCCAAGATTACTCTGTAGGGCTTTCTGCCTTCTTCCGCACCTCGTGGAAAGAACTGTATGGTAGCGAAGATGGTATCGTCGCCGAAACATCTTATCAGGATGGGGATCAGGATTTCACTGCCCAGCTTGGTGCGATTAAAGATGCGGATGCAATCTACGCCCCTGGTTACTATGGCGATGCCGCCCTGCTCATGAAACAGGCTCGCGAAATGGGCTTTAAAGGCCTCTTCATGGGTTCTGATGCCTGGGAAGCCCCAGAACTAGGGCAGATCGCTGGTGCTGCAGCTGAAGGAGCCGTCATTAGCTCCCATTATTCTGCAGATGCCGTCTCTTCACCAGTTTCACAAGCCTTCGTAGATGCCTTCAAAGCAAAATTCAATGAGACTCCCAACACCTTTGCCGCGCTCGGCTATGATGCCTTTATGCTGGCTCTTGATGCCATTAAGCGCGCCAACTCCTTTGATCCAACGGCCATCCGCGATGCGATTGCCGCCACTAAGGATTATCCTGGTGTGACAGGTTCCATCACCATTAATGAAACCGGTGATGCCGTCAAGGATGCTGTTGTATTACAGGTCAAGGATGGCCTCTTTACCTATTTGACAACCGTCAAACCCTAAATCATCTTTCTAAAACGAGGGCGCTTGGATTTTTCAAGCGCCCTCCCAGTTTCGTCATAATGGCGTTTAGCCAAGTTAGGGAATGAACTATGACGTTTGAAGCATTTATGCAAAACCTTGTTAACGGGGTTTCGTTGGGTTCACTTTATGCCATGATCGCCATCGGTTACACCATGGTATATGGAATCCTGCGATTAATCAATTTTGCCCATGGCGACCTGGTCATGCTGGGAGCTTATTGGGTTTTTTATGGTGTGGCAATTTTCCAGCTACCTTGGTGGGCTGCTTTTCCTATAGCTATCGTCCTAACCACCTTAGTTGGCGTTGTCATTGAACGTTCTGCGTATAAGCCATTGCGGAACTATCCTCGCATAAATCTTTTCGCGGCTGCCGTTGGCGTTTCCTTTTTGCTCGAAAATCTGGCTATCGTCATTTTTGGCGGTCGACCAAAAGCCTTTTCGCGCCCGGCATTCATGGATTCCCAGATCAAGATCGGCAACGTCACCTTGGTCAGCTATACACTTATCATCATCGTTACTGGCATTATCCTGTGTGCAGCCCTCATTTATATTATCAACAAGACAAAAGTGGGGATGGCCATGCGTGCCGTTTCCAAAGACATCGAGACCACATCCCTGATGGGTATCAATACCAATCAGATCATAACCATTGCATTCGCCATCGGTTCAGCCCTTGCGGCTGCAGGTGGTATCCTCTGGGCGATTAAATTTCCACAGCTCAATCCCTTGATGGGTATGGCACCTGGTCTAAAAGCCTTTATTGCCGCCGTCCTGGGAGGGATTGGCAATGTCTGGGGAGCCATGTTAGGCGGGCTGCTTTTGGGTGTGGTGGAAATCATGTTGGTTGCCTTTTTCCCAAGCATGGCAGGTTATCGGGACGCGTTTGCGTACGCAATTCTGATCCTGCTCTTGCTTTTCAAACCAACCGGAATTATGGGCGAAGTCCAGGCAGAGAAGGTGTAGGATGGCTTCAAAACGTAAACTTTTCCTTACTCTGGCCGGATTTATCGTTGCAGCCCTCCTGCTCTGGATTGCTCAGAAAAGCTTGAATCCATACTAC
>DATIUL010000400.1:0-2227 GCA_035466865.1 Anaerolineaceae bacterium
AGTCCCTTTTGAAGAGATTGGTATTACAAGCCTTAATATGGCTGATGGGCCCCACGGCTTGCGGCATATCGCGGATGAAAATGCCGATGTGCAGCAAAGTGAGCCGGCCACAGCCTTCCCAACTGCTTCTCTGACGGCCGCCACCTGGAACCGCGCGCTGATCGCCCGCATGGGAAAGGCGCTGGGTGAGGAGTGCATCGCTCAGGGTGTGGATGTCGTTTTGGGTCCAGGTGTCAACATGAAGCGTACGCCCCTTTGCGGCAGAAATTTCGAGTATTTTTCGGAAGATCCTTACCTGGCTGGCGAGATGGGTGCAGCCTTTATCCAGGGCGTTCAAAGCCAGGGGGTAGGTACTTCCCTCAAACACTTTGCCGTCAACAATCAGGAATCGCAACGCCTGGTGGTGAATGCCAGACTGAGTGAGCGCGCCTTGCGCGAGATCTACCTGACTGCATTCGAAAAAGCTGTCAAGCAAGCCAAGCCTTTTACTGTCATGTGCTCTTATAACAAGGTCAATGGCAGCTATGCATCCGAGAACCATCAGCTTCTGACTGAAATTCTAAAAAATGAATGGGGTTTTGAAGGTCTGGTGATGTCCGATTGGGGTGCAGTGCACAATCAGGTAGCCGCCCTCAAAGGCGGGCTCGACCTTGAAATGCCCGGACCGGATGATTCCCAGGTGCAACGCGTTGTGAAGGCTGTGCAGGGTGGCGAACTCTGCGAAGAACGCCTCAACGATGCCGTCAGGCGCATCCTCAACGTGCTTGCTAAAGCCCGTGAAACGAAGAAAGAGGGGAAATTCAGTGCTGAAGCCCACCACCAATTGGCAGCTGAAGTAGCTGCTGAAGGTATGGTACTGCTCAAAAATTCCGGATTATTACCCCTCGGGGACCTGAAAAAGGTAGCTGTCATCGGGCGCACCGCGGTAGAAGCCCATTACCAGGGCAATGGCAGTTCCCACATCAACCCCACCCGGCTGGATGCCCCGCTGGATGCCTTGCGGGCTGCGGCTCCGCAAATGGCCTTCAATTATGCGGAAGGTTATCCCGCGGATGATCGCGAAGACGCGGCAATGATTGCCGAATCTGCCGAGCTGGCCAAAACCAGCGATGCTGCCCTGCTCTTTATTGGTCTGCCCGGCTACATCGAATCTGAAGGCTACGACCGTGCATCCCTGGACCTCACCCCACAGCAGCAAGCGCTGATCCAGGCCGTGGCTGCCGCACAGCCTAATTGCGTTGTAATTCTCAACAATGGTTCCCCGGTCAGGCTAAACCCCTGGATCGACGCAGTGCCTGCGGTGCTCGAAGCCTACATGATGGGCCAGGCAGGTGCCCAGGCAATTGCTGGTATCCTGCTTGGCAAGATTAACCCCTCAGGAAGACTGGCTGAAACCTTCCCGCTCAGCCTGTCAGACACACCTGCTTACTTGAATTTCCCTGGGGAGGCACATGAAGTCTGGTATGGCGAAGGCCTCTTTATTGGTTACCGCTTCTATGACAAGATGCAGAAAGATGTCCAATATCCCTTCGGTCACGGCCTCAGCTACACCCAGTTCGGCTACTCAAATGCCCGTGTATCCGCCACAGAATTTACAGACCAGGCGGGGGTGGATATTTTGGTCGATGTGACTAATACTGGAAACCTTGCTGGCAAGGAGGTTGTGCAGGTCTACGTCCGCCAACTGAACCCGCAACTTCTGAGACCGAATATCGAACTGAAAGGTTTTGAAAAACTATCTCTTGAACCCGGAGAGACCAAAACCGCAACGATCCACCTCGATTTCCGCAGTTTTGCCTATTGGCACCCCATGTACAAGCAGTGGGTGGCGGACTCTGATGATTTTGAAATCCTGGTTGGTGCTTCCTCGCGGGATGTCAAGGCAGTTCTTCCCGTCCGTCTTAAATCCACCCAAAAACTGCCCTGTATCCTTAACCGCGAGTCCACTATCAAAGAATGGGAACAAGACCCTTACGGCGGCCCCTTCTTCCGCGAGCTTAAATCGATGCTGATGGGTGCCATCGGAGAAAATACCATTAAAGATGCCACTTTGGGTGTAGATTACGAGGTTCTCATGCAAAATGACCCACTGGAGAACATCCTGCGCAGCCTGCCTGGAATCACCATCCCAGACCCCATTGCCATGGTGGATATGATGCTTGACCAGTTGCACGCGAGGGCAAAGGCAGACCAGGAAAAATTATAAGGTCAACTATATGTTGGGTAT
>DATIUL010000401.1:0-4794 GCA_035466865.1 Anaerolineaceae bacterium
TTTGATGGCATTTTTTCGCCCGAAACAACCTTTTTAAAATAAGGCCAGAGGACGTAGGTATCCAGTGAAACCGTGATGTTCTCCATAGGGGCGGAGCTTGCTAATGCCTGCGGAATCCCAGAGTACTTAAAATAATCCAGCCAACTCAACACACCTGGAAAGAGGCGCGTATGGCTGCGGAGTTTGGCGCGGAAGAGAGATTCTTTCTTGTCCGCGATTTTCGCAAGCTCTGCTGCGCTCGGCACTGCTCCCAGCCACTTGGTGAGTGACCGCAGGTTGTTTCCGCCAAAATCCGCGCTGAAAGCCTCAGCACTGAGGGCTACCCCGTAATCCATTAAAGTTTCTTGCCAACTCAAAAAATGGGCTTCGCCGGTATCCAAAATAGTGCCATCAAGGTCCCAGATGATACCTTGAAGCACAAAGTGAGCGCCCTGTTTCAACCTCAAGCTTCCCCGTCCAGGGCGGCAAAAACTTGCCCACCCATGGGAGGGCAGCTTATCTCCAGGCGGCCATTCGAAACGAGTAAGGTTTCGCTGCCCAATTGGTTTTGCAGCTGCGTACCTTCCGCAAGTATATTTTGCACATCTAAAGCAAAATGGCTGGCTTCCTGGCCGGCATTTAGAACTACGACCACTTTATCCATCTCATCCTGCCTCAGGAAGGCAATAGACTGGTCTTGAGTATGCAGGGTCTGGTAATTTCCTGTTCGCAAGGCTGGCAAGGCCTGACGCAAATTGTTGTAATCCCGGATCGAATCGTGCAGGTCGAGATTCCAAGCATTGAGGTCCCATGGGAAGCTCTTGCGGCACATAGGGTCGCGCCCGCCGTTCAAACCAATTTCATCGCCATAATAAATGCAAGGTGAACCCGGATAGGTCAACAAAAACAGGTAAGCCAGCTTCAACCTCTGTGAGTCATTAGAGACAAGCGAAAGGAAGCGGGGCATATCATGGCTGCTCAGCAGGTTGAGTTGCGCGTAGGAACATTCTTTGGGGTAAATCTCCAGCAACTCCTGGGTGCGTCGTGCAAACTGCTCCGCTTTGATGGGTTGGACCTTTTCTAAGCCCATCATGCCTTCGGCGAGTGGCATGTCTACCTTATCACCGCCAAAAAAAGCCAGGGCAGCATGGGTAAGCTGATAGTTCATCACGGCATCAAACTGATCTCCGCTTAGCCAGCGTTGGGCTTCGGAGGGGATTTCTCCCACAATATAAGCATCGGGGTTGGCGGTTTTGACCACAAGCCGGAATTCCTGCCAGAAGGCATCTTCATCAATTTCAAAGGGCACATCCAAACGCCAACCATCCACGCCTTCCTCAATCCAGTAGCGGGCAATATCAAAGAGGTATTGGCGGACTTGCGGGTTCTTGGTATTAAATTTGGGCAGGGCGGGCAGATTCCACCAACAATCGTAATTGGGCTTGCCATGATAGGCATTCAGCGGAAAGCCATGCACGTTGAACCAGTTGATGTAGGGGGAAGATCCTTCTGTTTCCAGAATGTGATTGAATTGGTAAAAACCGCGGCTGGCGTGGTTAAAAACGCCGTCAATGACTACCCGGATGCCACGCTTGTGGGCTGCTTTGAGCAACAGCTTGAAGCCTTCATTGCCTCCCAGCAGGGGGTCCACCTGGAAGTAATCGTGCGTGTGGTAGCGGTGATTGCTGGCGGATTGGAATATGGGGTTAAAGTAGATTGCATTGATGCCCAGGTCCTGCAGGTAATCAAGGCGTTCCATCACCCCAACCAGGTCGCCGCCCTTAAAACCATCACATGTGGGGTCAGATTCCCAGGCTTCAAAGTTGCCCGGTTTTAGGACTGTTTCGCTCTTGGCAAAGCGATCCGGAAAGATTTGGTAGAAAATGGCATTTTTGACCCAATCGGGGGTGCAGTTCTGATACTCTGGCATGTTAAACCTCTACTTGGAGATGCGTTTATTATATCTAATAGCAGGCTGGCAGCATGCGCCTGGAAGAACAAAGACCGACAACGGTAAAGCAGGCATGGTACTCAAAGACGCAGAAATTGCAGATTTTGGATTGCCTGAAATGCCTGCCACCAGTGCTTGGAAACAGGCCAGTAATCCGGGTATGTACCGCCCCAATCCAAATTGAGCTCCCAACTGCCGTCTTCGGACTGGGTTTCAGCCAGGTAGGCCTGTTCAGCCCTGATTAGGTCTTGGTAAGGTGCGAGGAAAACCGAATCCATTACTTCGCTGAACATACTCAGCCTCAACCCGTAACCCTGCCAGGCTTCACGAGTCTTGCTGACCTGGCTTTCCAAATCCACTCTAAGTTTGGCTTCAAAATGGTCCAGATCTTCCCAATTAAGGGCTTTCAAATCAGAATAGCAAACCAGTAGGTTAACCAGTTCATGCATACTGACCTCTGGGCCATCCATGTAGCGTTTGATCAGGCTTCCCATAAATGTTCTTTCAGAGGAAACCCCAATCCTCAAGAGGTAAGCAGAAATCTCCGCTGTCGGGTTGAAGCCCCACACCCGCTGTGCCTCTCCCTGGTCTTGCCACCATGGGGCATGTGGATAATCCTGCGTTCGTGGGTCCGTTGTGTTCCAATAGCCATCCGCCCTGCGGGAAATCTGAAGGAAAGAGACCAAATCTTTCACCAACGGTAAATTACTGTCAAAGCAGCTTATCTTGCGCAGATAAGTGATTGCCTGCCAGCAGGTGAGGGGCAGCGAATACGGGCAGAAATTGTCCGGCTCAAGTGGTCCGCCAAAACCGCCATCCGCGTTTTGATAGGCAGCGAGGGCATTAAGCACCGCCTCCTGGCTGCCTTGACCGCGTTGATAGTGGTAAACCTCATAATCCAACGGTCGGGCATGTTTGAGGATAAAATTTTCAGCTTTTATTAACGTGGTGGACATGTTTTCTCCTCCGGATTGTATAAAGGAAATTTTACCTCGCGGCCAAGTGCCTTGACAATCGAATCAGCCTAATTTAGGATTGACCTGGGAATGGCTGGGTCCCGGTGGGCTCCCTGGTCTTCAAAATCAGTGTCCGGTCGTTCAGCGAGCGGGGGTGGGTTCGACTCCCATCCATTCCCGCCTGAAATCAATGGAAACATTACCGATTGTAAAAAT
This sequence comes from Anaerolineaceae bacterium, assembly GCA_035466865.1. Classification (GTDB taxonomy): domain Bacteria; phylum Chloroflexota; class Anaerolineae; order Anaerolineales; family Anaerolineaceae; genus Mesolinea. The sequence continues at coordinate 3,103 of DATIUL010000401.1, forward strand.
CTACTGTGATGGCGCGTGCAGCGGCAATCCCGGCCCGGGCGGCTGGGGTGCTATTTTGCTGTCTGGCAGCAAACGCAAAGAAATTTCTGGCGGGGAAGCGCAAACAACTAACAACCGCATGGAATTGACTGCCGCGCTGGAAGCACTCAAGACCCTCAATAAAGCCTGCAGTGTGCAGTTCTTTACGGATTCAAGCTATTTGCTGAAAGGCGCTTCTGAATGGCTAAAAGGCTGGAAGCAGCGCGGTTGGCGGAGAAAAGAAGGTGCTCTGCTGAATGCCGACCTTTGGCAGGCCCTGGACCTTGAACTGGCCAAGCACCAGGTGACCTGGCAATGGGTCAAAGGCCATGCCGGCCATCCACTCAACGAGCGCGCGGACGAACTGGCCTGCAAAGCCATCCCTACTTAAGCCAGAGGAATATCGACCTTTACAGCTCCTTTAAAGTTGCCTGTTTCACCCGCCTGTAATTCAATTAATGCCATTTTCTGAGGGTCAAAAATCAATACTGGCCCGCTAACAGGTCCCTCAATAATCTCCAGCTTTCCGGGTAAACCCGCCCGTTTGATAAGGTTGAGGTCCTGGGTTTTCCCTTCGGATTCCACCACATCGCTGCCATAAAAATGGAAAACTTTTCCAGTCTCCACACTTTGCGCTCTGCCAAAAATATGGAGGATGATTGGTTCCGTCAACAACACCAGGTCCCGTTCAAAACCGGGCAGGGCTGAAAAACGGGCGTGTTCGGCTTCGATGATGGCTGTGCTAAGACGATAATCAAAATCCCGTGCTTCCATTGAAGCATCCGCTGGCAGGATGAATAGTTGCCAGGTTTTGCCACCAGCCCACTTAACAGCTTTAATATCCTTAAGGCGTGTTATTTTCATTTGAACTTCTTTAGCCGCATACTATTGGTCACAACAAAGATGCTGCTAAAAGACATCGCCCCAGCAGCCAAAATGGGGTTCAGTTTTCCAAATGCGGCCAATGGAATCAACAAAACGTTGTAAAAGAATGCCCAGAAGAGATTCTGCCTGATGGTCCGTAGCGTCGCACGCGAAAGGCGGATGGCAGTAGGTACGGCCATCAGGTTGCCGCTGATGAGCACAATCGGCGCAGAAGCAATTGCTACATCCGTGCCTGTGCCTATGGCAATTCCCACGTTAGCCTGGGTGAGGGCTGGGGCGTCGTTAATGCCATCACCGACCATGGCCACTTTTTTGTTTTGCTCTTGCAGTTCTGTAATTTTGGCGATCTTATCTTTGGGCAGCAAATTGGCAAAGACCAGGTCAATACCGGCCATTTTGGCAATTTGAGCAGCGCTGGCAGCATTATCACCGGTAAGCATACCCACCTTCAGGCCTAACTTATGCAATTGCTGAACCGCTTCCACGCTTTGGTCTTTGAGGGTGTCTGTAATGCCAAAGAGGCCAATCAACTTGTTCTCCACTGCCGCGTAAACGATGGTCTTACCCTGGGATTGAAGTTTTTCGGCACTTTCGCCGGCCTGGCTCAGGTCAATTTCCTGGCCTTCCAGCAAGCGCTGGCTGCCAATGAACACAGATTTTTCGCCCACTTTGGCGCGTGCGCCTTTACCGGCAATTGCCCTGAAGCTCTCCATGGGCAAGATCTGAAGATTGCGGCGGTTGGCCTCGGCTACTATCGCCTGCGCCAGGGGGTGTTCACTGCCGCTTTCA
>DATIUL010000402.1:0-3333 GCA_035466865.1 Anaerolineaceae bacterium
CGTAATGATGCCGGAATCAGCCGCGTTGCTTACCGATGTAGCACCAGCGACGGTGAAGAAGTTGGCGGGGACGCCCGTGAGCGTATACCCAGTGTTTGGTGTGATGGTTATTGTGGCCGTGTAGACCGTATTGCTGGCAAAAATACCACTGACGAGCGCTGGGCTCCAGGTGATCGTACCGGTATATTCCCCGTTGGAGCTTATGCTTGTTGAGGCTGAGGCACCTGCGGAAGGAATTGTTACGCCGGAGATGGCGGAAATGCTGATTATTCTGGGAGCAACCGGGCCAACGGCAGTGCTATAAACCGTGCCTGAATAGCTGCCGGTACCTGTAGCTTGAACGCGAATCCAGTATGGGTAATCCGCCGCGGTGAGAGAGTAGCTTTCGAAGTTAGCCCCGGAAATATCCGTGAACGTGCCATTCTGAGTTGTGCTCCACTGCCACTGGTAGCTAGCACTTGCCCCGGATGGGGTCAAGTTGACAGCGGTAAGCGTCTGCCCAACCTGCGGAGTGCCGCTAATTGAAACCGAAGTGAGCGGGATTAGGCCAATGGGGCCAAAGGGTGCACTGCTAACCGTGCCTGAGTAGCTGCCGGTGCCTGTGGCCTGGACTTTGAAGTAATATGCAAAATCGCCAGCCGTCAGCAGATAGGTATCGGCGACCGCCCCTGAGATCGCTTCATAAACTCCATCGCTGGTTAAACTTCGCGTCCACTGGTAGGTCGCGGTGGCTCCAGACGGAGCAAGGCTTGCAGAAAGCGTCTGCCCGACTTGCGTGGTCCCGCTGATGGTTACAGAAGTGAGAGGGATAGTTTCATAAGAAGCCAAGTTTATGTTGACCGTCACAGGGTTCAAAACGTATTTTGCCTGCGATGGGTAACTGGGTAGAAGCGCGGCAATAGCAGCCATCGCCACCAGCAGGAAAGCCAGTAGCCATAAGCTGTATCTTGTCACTTTCATCAACCCGCGAAGCATCTTCATTCCTTAATATCTCTCATTACCAAACGCGTCATTCCCACGCGCCTTAATTGTCTGCCTGATAAGAATCAACCTGTATGCGGATGATTTGTGCTTTATTTGCATAGGCAGGATCAAGCTCTCCCGCTGCCCAATTAACCGTCAGGGTATAGCCGTGGGTGATGGCCGAGCCAAAGCCCAGGTAGGTATAGCCACTACCGGCTGAAGGGTAGCTGCCGTCTGGTACCAGCGTATAGGTGAGCGGCAACGTGGGCGTGGCTGGATCAAAGAAGACCGAGACCCGATACTGCAGTTTCACCTGGTTCATCAGGCCACCTTCGAAGTTATTAATGTCAAACTTGTAAACCAGGCTGTCGCCGGGTTTCAGGTCGCTCAGGCTCAGGTTATTGCCGGAACTTGTATAAGCAACCCCGTTCAGAGTGAGGCTCTGTGGAACGTAATTGAGCACCGGCCTGGCAACGGATACCTGCGCGCTGCTCTGCACGGTGGTGCTGAACCTGGATAAGGAAACAGCCGTCACCGTCAGCGTAACCAGCAGTAAATAGGCAAGGTATACCAGGTAGCGCTTTTTCATCTGCTTTCACCTGCTTTGATGGCCACGCGGTCTTTTTTTATGTCGGTAAAGATATTCAACAGGAGCAGTAGCGCACCCAACAGACCGGTCAATAACAGGCCGCTTGGGGTTTTGAGAAAGAGTGAAACGCGGCCTAGCCAGGGAATGCGCAAAGCCAGTTTGCCCTCAACCTGCGAGGAGGCGATGGGCTGATCGGGGGTGTTGTTCGCGTCACCCTGGGTGATAAAGCCATCCCCCTTCAGCGAAACAATCCGATGGGTGATCAAACTGCTGCCGGAACGATAGGTGATGACATCGCCGATCTTGTAACTGCGGGCTTCCCGGATGACGACCAAATCACCCGTTCTGATGGCCGGCTCCATACTCCCAGAGATGATAACCATCTGGGTAAATCCAAGCACCTTTTGCAGTTTTCCGCGTGAGAATGCCTGCCCCAAAATGAGGAACAAATCCAAAAGCAGGATTAAAACAATAATTCCTAATATAAAATTCTTGGCAGCGGCCTTCATTTTTTGCATCTCTACGCCCTCGGCCTAATGCTCTTGCGCCGTGATGCTGATGACCAGCACATAACTTGGTGTGCTGTTTTGCGTGCCAATGGCGGTATCCAGCGGGTTATTGGAGGGGTCCCACTTCCACTCCAGGGTATAAGGCGCGGTGGCCTTGGGGGAGATAGTCGTCCAATCCAGGGTGATGTTTTGCGCGTTTTTCCAGGCGCTGCCACCGATGTAATCGCTTCCGCCAGTTCCGCGCTTGAGGCGATAGAGCATTGGCAATTTGGGGGTGTTGCCGTCCGTCTCGGAAAGGCGCAAGATGTATTCGATGCTATAGCTTTCAGGGTTGTAAACGTAAAAGCCATAAGCCCCGTAAGACCCGGGGGCGATGACATTCTTGCCTAAAATGGTTTGCACGCCAAAATTGCCTGCGCGCTCCGCGAAGAGATCCACCGCGGTTAGGCTTGTCCAGATCTGCCCGGAAGTGGTGTTATCACGCACGATCACCTTGGGCGCGGAGGGTTGAACGGTCGGGTTGATGATTACGGGCACAGGCTGTGTGCTGGTGGGCACTGTTGGCGTTGGGGTAGGCTGGACAGGTTCAACCTTTTTGGGGCCGAGCTCGATGAGGATTTGTTTGCCTGGCGGCGTGCCTATCGTCCCGTTTTGAATGGATATGTAGAGCTGAACCGCGGGAAGGTCCGTGGGCACAAGCAGGAGATAGGTGTTTTCATCGGTTCTGACCAGCTGCGGGGTGCTTATCAGGGCTTCGCGCTGGATGATGAGGTTGCAGGAGGCAATTAGCTCATCGCCCGCGTAAACGCGCAGGCTGTAACTGCCAGGCGGCAGGATGTTGAAGTCAAAATAGCCGTCCAATGTGCTAAGTGAATATTCGAGGATATTACCGTATTCGTCCACCAGTTCCAAGCGGTATTGGCGGCTATCGGGGTATCCAAAGTTGCCCCAGAGCTTGAGGGGGAGGCTGGCTTCAGGGGTGCCGCTGGGGTCTGAACGCGGGCTGATGATGATGGTATCGATGATCTGCCCGGTATAACCCTTGTAGTCGCCAGTGCGGCCCAATAAATAAATGATGATGCCAAAAGAGATTAAGACCAGGAAAAGCAGGCATATTAAAAATAGGCGCAGCCAGAGCGGGATCTTCCGCCAGGAGGAGGAAGAATCTTTGCTGTTTTGTGGTTCTGCACCAGTCTGGTTCATTTTTTTGCCTTAACGCGTGCTATCTTTTTGCCAAAGGCCCCGGCAAGGGGATTAAGTGATGCCGGGGCG
>DATIUL010000403.1:0-10721 GCA_035466865.1 Anaerolineaceae bacterium
TGCGATACTGCAGGGCTTCGGCCAGGTGCACCTGGGATATTTCTGTTTCCCTGGCTAGGTCGGCGATGGTGCGTGCTAACTTCAACACCCGGTGGTAGCCGCGCGCGGTCAATTGCATGCGCTGCATGGCCATCTGCATCAACTTGGTGGAGGCTTCGTCCAACTTGCAGAATACCCTGATCTCCGCGGGGGTCATATCCGCGTTTGTGAAGAGCCGTGTGCCCTTGAAGCGTTCGTTCTGCAACTCCCTGGCCGCGGTAACGCGTTCACGGATTTTCTCGGAGGTTTCCCCAACCCGCTGGGCGCTCAGTTTTTCGAATTCCAGCCTGGGAACATGCAAGTGGATGTCGATTCGGTCCAGCAGAGGCCCGGAAATCCGTTTGCGGTAATTGATAATAGCGCTGTTGGAGCAGGAACAGGGCTTGACCGGGTCCCCCGAGAATCCACAAGGGCATGGGTTCATGGCACCGATGAGCATAAAATCGGCCGGGAAGGTCAGTGTTCCGCTGGCACGGCTGATGGTAACCACCTTGTCTTCGAGTGGTTGGCGCAGCACCTCGAGAATGCGCTGGCCAAACTCGGGCAACTCATCGAGAAACAGCACACCACGATGGGCCAAGGAAATTTCCCCAGGGTGCGGGATGTTGCCTCCGCCCACCAGGCCGGCATGGCTGATGGTGTGATGCGGTGCCCGGAAAGGCCTTTGCTGGATGAGGGCGGTACCTTTTGGCAGCAGGTCAGAAATGGAATAGATTTTGGTCACTTCCAACGCTTCTTCCAGCGTCAATTTTGGCAAAATGGAAGGTAAAGCCCGGGCGATTAAGGTCTTGCCCGCTCCCGGGGAGCCGACCATCAGGGCGTTGTGCCCACCCGCCGCGGCCACTTCAATGGCACGTTTTACCTGGTCTTGCCCTTTGATTTCCGAAAAATCAGTCTCGTAAATGTAGTCTGTTTCCGGTTTGAATTCAGTTGCATTGGCAGGGAGAAGTTGTTGCCCATTGGTCAGATGGCTGTAAAGGGCCGCCAGGTTGGGCACCGGGTAAACTTCAATTTCGGGGATCATAGCCGCTTCGGGGGCGTCATCCACAGGCACGAAAAAACGCTTGAAGCCAGCAGCCCTGCCAGCTGCTGCCATTGCCAGCACACCACGTACATGCCGCACGCTGCCATCCAATGATAGTTCCCCAATGATCAATACGTCCTGAACGGCAGCCTGAGGTAGTTGCATACCAGAAATCAGCACGCCCACCGCGATGGGCAAGTCGAAGGCAGGGCCTTCCTTGCGCACCGTTGCCGGTGCTAAATTCACAGTCAGCGCTTTGCGGGGGTAGCTCAGGCCAGCATTCTTTATGGCAGAATAAACTCGTTCTCGCGATTCTTTGACGGCTTCGTCAGGAAGACCAACAATGGCCATGTGGGGGAGCCCTTGCCCAAAATCCACTTCCACATCCACGATTTCGCCCTCAAGGCCGATTACCGTGCAGGAATGTACGTGGGCAAGCATTACTTAAGTTTATGGGAAGGGTGCATAAAAGTCAATCGCTTTCAGCCTCATCGTCGGACAATTTCATTTCGGGTAGAATACTTCTTTGTTTAGAGGTCATTTATGCCAACCCAAAAGAAACTATACTGGCTGCTGGTCAGCTTAATCCTTACCTTTTCGTTATTACTTCAAGCTTGCACCCCGTTTTCCCCCGCAAACCCGGCCATTCAGCCGACCATCGAGGGGCGGCCTTCAGGTACTCAAGAAGTGACCAACATTTCTCCTGAAGCACTGGTTAACGCTGAAGCAACAACCACTCAGCTGCCATCAACACCAACATCTGAGCCTTCTCCCACCTCGCCAGCACCTTGCCTGGCTCTTGACCCAAATCTGCCACCTCAGATAATCTCAAGTTTGAAAACCCTGCAACCTGATTTTCAATGCCTCTCAAGTTCCCAACCCCGCCAGACACTCACTTTTCTAAAGACCGGCCAGCTATCAGCCTGGGTTTATGCCCTTGTTGCTCCATTTAACACCGTCACAGATGACCTGCCTATCAAAGATCTGCTTGAATTTTGGAGTGGCATCACTGAGAAGCCCTTTACACAGCTGGCCATGAGCAGCTCCACCAAGGCGGCCATGATTTCCCTCTTTGGGGAGCCCAAAGGCGTTATTTCAGAACAGGCAGAAGGTGCATTGGTGGACTTCGCCTGGCAAACACCAGGCACTTGGGCGATAGTACCTTTTGAAGCGCTTGAACCACGCTGGAAGGTCATCAACCTGGATGGCAATTCGCCCATCCGCAAGGACTTTGATGCCCAACAATATCCATTGCTTGCCCATATTGGCCTTGAAAGCCCCGAAAGCGCTGGAACTCTAAATGACCATCTACAGAGCGTGATGGTATCCACCAACCGCGACCCGAAAAAACTAACCACCGTTATCGTCACTGGCACCACCGCGCTGGTGCGCGCCACCGCGTATGCCATGGAACAGGAAGGCATCGACAAGCCGGCCGCGGTAATCGGGTCCATTCTCAGCCAGGCGGATATTACCCATGTGTCAAACGAGATTTCCTACTCGGCGGATTGTCCATTCCCGAATCCAGTCACCCAGAGCATGAGCTTTTGCGCCCCCTTCTCCTACAACCAGGTGCTCGAAGAAATTGGCACCGATGTTGTGGACCTTACCGGCGACCACTTCGTGGATTGGGGCCACGGAGCCGCAATTGAAACTGTTGACCTCTACAACAAGCTAGGTTGGCAGACTTTTGGTGGCGGCCAAAACCTGGAAGAAGCCCAGAAACCGGCTCTGTTTGAAGTCAATGGCAACAAAATTGCTTTCATCGGATGCAATGCCAAACATGCTTATTGGAATGTAGCCACCGCCGAAACCCCAGGTGCCCTGGATTGCGACACCGATTTCCTGCACGAGCAAATCCGCTCCCTAAAAAATGAGGGCTACACCGTTATCACCACCTTCCAGCATTACGAAGATTATGGCTGGTTCCCCGACACCGCGTTGGAATATGATTTTCAGCAAGCCGCATTGGCTGGCGCGGATATCGTCTCAGGCAGCCAGGCACACAGGCCGCAGGTATATACCTTTGCGGGTACCGAGCAGAAACAGTTTATCCACTTTGGGCTCGGAAACCTCTTTTTTGACCAAATCCTGCTGGGTAATGACTGTGACAAAGGTTTTGTTGACCGGCACGTTATCTACGATGGCAAATACATCAGCACCGAAATGCTCAGTATCATTCTCCCAAATTTCCTGCAACCAGTCTGGATGACCCCGCAGGAACGTGGCTACTTCCTGGGGACTTTACACAAATATAGCGATATTTACCGAAATACACTCAATGAACAACCTTAATGTTTTTCAGGTTGACCATTGGATCATTCCCTAAATCTATAATTAAACCTGCCAAAAAACGGTTCTTCTAACCTCAGTAAACATCCAATTTATTTGGTGTGAGGTGGTCGATGGTAAGCGATCGTACTCTGCCGTTTTATCAACTCAGCACCTACTGCCACATGGACTGGCAAGGTCTTTGGTTTGTTCATGCGATCCAATAATCGAGACACCGTGAGATATCCGATAAATTGCCTTGGAATGCGCATCGTTGTGAGGGGTGGATTGCTCATTTCGGCATAGATAATATCGTCGATGCCAATGATTGAGATATCGCTAGGAATCTTACAACCCGCTTCTACCAGCGCTTTAATGGAGCCCAGGGCGATGATATCGTTATCGGCAAAAAATGCGGTTGGCATCTGTCTGCGCCCCATCATTGCTTTTTCCATATCCAGACAGGCACCAGATAGAGTGGGAGTAATCATGATGCGGTTTTCTGGTTTCAGTGTCAATCCTTTACTCTGCATCGCGTCCTGAAATCCTCTTTCGCGTTCCTTGAAATTAGAAATTTCCACTTTGCTTTGAAGATAACCAATTTCCCGATGACCCAGCGAGTACAAGTACTCCACTGCCCTCCGAGCGATCCGTTCGTTAGCCATAACCACGGTATCAACAGGTAACTCACGCATAATACTATCGACCACGACGGTTGGGTATCCCAATGACAGGAAGGATTTGCAGACCTCTGGGCTCATCTCAGTCCCAAGCAAAACCAGGCCGTCAACAGTAATGTTGCGAAGTTTGTCCAATATCTGCACGAGGTTATTCTCATTACACCCAAATTGGCCTAAATGCATACCTTTTTCGATGCACTCGACTTCAATCCCCTCGATAATGGCGGCGATGAAGCCCGCGTTTTCTTCCACCAGCATGCCATGCAGCGAATACTTGATGAACACAATGGTTCTGGCATCGCTCCCTTTTTTGGCCCAGGCTGGTTTCTCATAATTATTGGCTTTAATTACATCTCGAACGCGATCCCTCACTGCCTGACTGACCCCTCGTCGGTCATTGAGGACCAGCGACACAGTCGCTGGGGATACTTCCGCAAGTTTGGCAATTTCTCTGACGTTCATCCTGTTCACCTGCTTTCTAATAACTCCGCGAAACAATCCATTATCAGGCGTCCCACTTGGGCGCCAGGGTCAATAATTCCTCGAGAGGCCTCTCCTCGGATGGCTGCCCTGCCGTGTTTGGCGAGCATATCAGCCGTGGCAGCGACATCTCTGTCTGTAATCACGCGCAGTTTTTCTGCAACTTCCCTGTGGCTGAGCAGTTCAAACGGTTTCCCTTGCAGGAAAGCCAGACTGCCAGTCAATCCATCCAGGATAGTTTTTTCGCCCGGTTTTGCCCCACCCAAATCTGCAATACCACGATAAAAAGCCTCAAAAAGCTGATAGACATCTGCCCCGTCAACCTCCGTTTTGCCTTTTAGTGTTTTCCCGGCTTGCATCCAGCCGTTGGCAATCAGTGTTCCCATGGTTGAGGGCACGCTGCTTGCCATCGTCTTCCCAGCCAAAAAAAGTAGTTTGCCCAGGTCCGCTTCCTCAGATGCTTGCAGTGCCAGGTTGGCGGTAGTGAAACCTTTGCTCATGGTGAGCCCCAGGTCGCCATCACCAAAGATGCTGTCCATCTCAATCAAACGCTCCTTGTTGGCTTGCATGGTCTCAGCCAACCTGGAAAAGTAATCTTTGATATCCTTGGCACTCAAAGTAATAACAGGCATGTTTTTCCTTAAACCTGCTTGAAGAAAGGTGTATTGGCAGGCTCGTCCAGGAGTCCTTTTAGTTCCGCGTCCAACCTAAAGAGTGAAATCGAAGCCCCTGCCATTTCCATACTGGTGGCAAATTCACCCACATAGCTGCGATGGATGCGGATACCTTTTTCAGCCAGGTTTTGGGCAACCCGGTTAAAGATGACGTAAAGCTCCTCCAGCGGTGTGGCCCCAAGGCCATTGACCAGCACGGCAACTTCATCACCAGCCTGGAAAGGTAAATCGCCGATGATAGCCTCCAACATACTATCTGTTATCTGATCCGCGCCTTCCATCTTGGCCACCCTGATGCCAGGTTCGCCGTGGATGCCCATACCCAGTTCCATTTCGTCAGGGGCAATGCTGAAGCCCGGTCTGCCAACCACCGGCACAATACAGGCGGAAAGGGCTACCCCCATTGTGCGGACGGAATCGCGCGCTTTTTCCGCGATGCGCTTGACTTCATCCAGCGGCAGCAATCGCCTTGCGGCCGCGCCGGCACACTTAAAGACGAAGAAAATACCGGCTACCCCGCGGCGTGTGTTTTTCTCCTCCGCACTTTTTGGAGCAGGGGAAGCCACGTCGTCCCAACCGATTACAGTCTCAACCCGGATGTCCTCTTCCATGTCGGCCATATTCGCTGCCATATTGAAGTTAAAAATATCGCCATTGTAGTTGCCATAAATATATAGAACACCGGCGCCTTGGTTTACGTTCTTGGTCACTTCGAAGATCTGTTCCACATTGGGGGATTGAAATACTTCCCCAATGGCACAACCATCCAGCAAACCATCCCCCACATAACCAAGAAAGAGCGGCAAATGGCCTGAGCCGCCACCCGTCACCAGCCCAACTTTGCCGGCTTTTTTCTGACGGCTCACCAAGCAATGGAGGTCATCATGCACGTAGGTCACCTGCTGAGGATGGGCTGCGTAGATGCCATGCAGCATCTCCGTCACCATGTCCTCGGGCTTATTGATGATCTTTTTCATGCAATCTCCTTTTTTTCAGTTGCTTGCTTTGGTTAAGTCGTCTCAAACAGACGCTGACACGTGAATAGCTTGTTCAATTCAGTCTGTCAGGCTCCTGGCGATGATCGCCCAAAGGGTTGCCCCGCCATCGGCATAGGCACTGGCACGTTCCCCCAGCCACTTTGCCCGCCCAATTTGGGCTTGCATACCTTTGGTCGCCTCAGCCGCACGTTCAGCAACTTCAGCTGCTTTCGTGCTGGCTTCTTTTAAATTCTGGGTTTCAGCAAAATAGCTTTCAAGCGCGTCCGCGTAGGGCAATAGCGCGTCCAGGATGGTCTTGTCGCCCAGTTTGGCCTTGCCGCGGCTTTGAATGCCCTCAGCAAAAAGGTGGGGCAGGCGGATGATTTCAGCTTCCGAGAGCTCCTCCTGGCCTTTATAAGCTTTCGCGACGGCCATCAGCCCGGCTGAAAGCAACGTGCCCATTGTGGAAGGTGCCGCCCGGTTGCAGTCCATGGCAGCATTCAAAAAAAGCAATCCCAAATCATCACCGGGGTAAGCCGCTGCTGCTTGGTTGATTGCATCAAAAGCGGCTTTCATGCTGAGCCCAAGGTCGCCATCGCCAGATTTGCCGTCCAGTTCACCCAGATAATCGAGGTTTTTTTCAACCCCAAGGCTGATTTTTTCGAGTGCGGCCAATAATTCAGGTTTCTTCGACATCACGCTCCTAGCCATTCATGCGGATAAAGGGTGACCAGGCTGGCTGTGCCAGTAGCAATTTAAGTTCTGCGTCCATCTTCATCAGCGTGATGGATACGCCTGCCATTTCGAGGGAAGTTGTAAATTCCCCCACCAGGTTTTCGTGAATGGCAATGCCCCTTGATTTCAAGTTAAGTTGGGCATCATTTTGGAGAATGTAGAGTTCTTCGCGTGAGGTAGCCCCCAGTCCGTTGATCAACAGCGTCACTTCATCACCAGGTTTTAATCCCTGGTCAGCGATCAACCTGTCCAGGAGCTCTCTGGCCAGCGACTTTGAGCTTTGCATCGGGCCGGTTTGAACACCTGGTTCACCATGGATGCCCATGCCAATCTCGATCTCATCCTCTCCGATGCTAAAAATGGGTTTGGGCGAACCCGGCAGCTGAATAGCTGTAAAGGCGATGCCCATTGTGGCCGTGGCCGCGCAGGCTTTTTCTGCTATGGCAGTCACTTCTTCAAGGCTGGCACCCATTTCAGCCTTCGCGCCGGCCATTTTGTAGACCAGGAAAATGCCCCCAATGCCCCTGCGGCTTTTCCAGTCGCTTTTGGGAGCGGAAGCGATATCATCAGAAGCTTTGACAATGCGGCTGGGGATGTCTTCCATCTCCAGAATTTCAGAAGCCATCTCGAAATTCATGGTGTCGCCGGCATAATTGCCAAAGAGGAATAGAATACCCGCGCCTCCATCGGCCGCCTTGGCCGCGCTCACGATGGATTCCGCACTGGGAGAGGTAAACACATTACCTACTGCCACGCCGTCGCAAAGCCCCAAACCAACATAACCGAGGAAGGTTGGTAGATGCCCATAGCCGCCGCCGGTTATGATGGCAACCTTACCCAATTTTGGGCTTTCTGCCCGCACAATCGCGCGCGGGTTATCCGGCGCGGCCTTGAGAAGTTTGGGATGGGCGGAGAGGATTCCAGCCAGGCTATCATCTACGAAATGGGCTGGATCGTTCATGATTTTCTTCATCGTCATCCTTTCGATCTTCGCGCTAGGAGCAGATGTTTATGTCTGCCTGCCCTGGACCCTGACTGTATTCTGTGTAGGAACCAAAGCAGGCAGTAGTTTTGTTAAATAAGCTTATTTGGCGGCCTTTTTACGGGTATCAAAGCGAATTTGGCAACTTCTAGCACCTTGGGCAATCGTGTGGCCGAGGGAGAAACCAAAATTTTCAAATTTTGAGGCAATCCCGCGGTCGCCATCCATGGCAATATCGCAGAGTTGTTCAATTTCCTCTTCGGAGGCACCTAATTTTTGCCACGCCGAAACCAATGGGCAGTAGTGGAAATCGAGGTAGTAACCGTTTTCATCCTCTTTAAGTACTTCCATCTCGAATATTTTACGGTCAGGGCCAACAGCAAATTTCTTGGCAAACTCCTCAACAGATGCATCTTTGCCGATTTCATTTTCAATGCGAGTGCCGTGCATTTCTCCGGTTCCAAAGACGGCTTTCCGGCCGATATCATCCCAGGAGAGGCCTTGTTTCTTGGATTCCTTAAGCAGGTTGTACATCCAGGTGGCGCGATGCTCGATGGCATTGCGCAGGCGGGTGGTCATTTCATCGTCTGTGATGGTGGGTTGGTTGGTAATTTTTGACATATCGTCTCCTTCGTATTTTCAAGGCCGCCACGTAAACGGCCATGCGTATTTTTATTTTTTGAGGCAAAGCCCTTTTAATAAGTGTTTTTACAAAAATAGCATCGCTCTAACCAGAAAAACTAGAAAAATAGGTAACGTATTTGAGGTAAAGCGGAAAATTTGGATAATTCATTTTACTTTTTCGTCAACAATAATATTCCATCCAATTGAATGTAAAATCCGGTCTGTATTCAACTAATCACTAAACGAAATGCGGACAAAAGCAGTAAACGAACATCTTGTTAATATTCTACAAAATCCGATGGCAATTGTCAACTTTTTTTGAAAGCACAACTGGCAATATTTCACTCGATTTTGCCGAGAGTTTCGGGAATCAGTCCGGAAATAAAAATTAGGCTATAGACCAGTTTGTTTAGTCCTCCTAAAGGAGTTTCAAACATTTTTGAACTGCAAAACTTAGATTTGTGCCTTGTTTTCTTTTTGAAGTTTCAATCAGGCAGGCTTATTCCTGGGCTCAAAGGAAAAATCTTCTAAGCGGGGTTGTAGCTGCCAGCAAAGTAAATGGATCTATCCCATCTTATGTTTTCACAGCCGTTTTTGCTTTTTTTTCTATCTGATGAGTCTTGGGAGGATGGTAAAAAAAAATAAAAACCAGCCGTGATGGCTGGTTCTCTGGAAGAGCTTAAGCTCCGTGTGCCCCTACAGGGATTCGAACCCTGGTTTTAGCCTTGAAAGGGCTGCGTCCTAACCACTAGACAATAGGGGCATTTGGTTAATGGAGCAGGATTTTATCAGTCTTTGAGCGCAAGGTCAATAGTTGGTTGGATGGAAATCTGAATTTGCCCTCTTCGAAGCTAATTATGGCGCAGCCAAGCAATTTATTTGTAGGTCGGGTACAGTGACCATGATTGTTGAAATCAGATCTAATTTACCGACCGCACCCCGACATCCCAATTGTGTTGAGCTACGCTCCAAAGAGAAGGTGTCCATTCTGCATTCTGAGTCGCTTTACCCAACCTGCATCTTTGCTGAAAACCGGTATTGGTTAATTGAGGATTTTCTCTTGTTCTGTGAGTCTTGTTAATCAAACCATTACAAATATTGCCAATCTTTGCGTATTGACGCATTTGTAAAGGATGATATATTCATTGCATGCAACGAATTCAGAACCAACTCAGCGCTAAGCGACACGCCAAGCATATTGCCACTCACAAGAACCAGGGAGCGGTCTAGTTTGCATTAAACGCGTAAACCAGAACAGAATTAAAAAGCCCTCCTTGGAGGGCTTTTTTTTATCTCCAAATCATTGCCAATGTTCGATTGAATGCCAGACAAATAAAAAGAAAAAGAGGAAAAATGAGAAATTTCAAAGTTGTTATGCTCGCCCTTCTTATCGCCATGCTCGTTTTGGTGGCCTGTCAGCCGGCTCCCACACCTGCACCAGATGCATCAACTGGTAGCGCGGCACCCACAACCGCAACCGAAACCACCAGTGCCAACCCTGTGGACGCAGCTAATCCGGGCTGTTTAGGCTCCGCGGCCTCGGCAGTGGTGGACCTCAACTGTCGAACCATCACCATTGCCGTTGAAAATGCCTACCTGCCGTTCAACTACATCGAAATTGCTTCCGGCCAACCCGGCGGTTGGGATTACGACACCTGGACAGAGCTCTGCACCCTGCTGCATTGCGCGCCGGTTTTCAAAGAAACTGGCTGGGATGGGCTCATTCAGTCAGTATCCGATGGGCTTTACGATGTTGGCGCGGACGGGCTCACAATCCTCCCGGATCGCCAAAAGATTGTCGATTTTTCCGATGGGTATCTTCAGATCAACCAACGGCTGCTGGTACGTGCTGGGGAAACGCGCTTTGACAGCCTGGAAGCGCTGGCCAAAGACCCAAATTTCACAGTTGGAACACAATCCGGCACCAGTAATTATGAGACAACCATCAAGTATGTACCGGCTGAAAGGGTGAAGGCTTTTGAACAAATGCCATTTGCCATTCAATCTTTGCTTTCCAAGGACGTGGACGCTGTGGTCATCGATGAAGTGGCTGGCCTGGGCTACCAGGGGCAAGACCAAGACAAGCTCGCCTTTGTTGGCCCAAGCATGTCTTCAGACCAATTAGCCTTCATATTCCCCAAGGGCAGCGACCTGGTTGAACCCGTTAATAAAGCCATCGCCGCTCTCAAAGCTAATGGCGTTTTGGACAAAATCAATGCGAAGTTTTTTGGCCCT
>DATIUL010000404.1:0-3788 GCA_035466865.1 Anaerolineaceae bacterium
AACAGAACCAGGTTGACCGGCAAGATAAGCACGGGCATGATGGACATAATCGCCGAGGCTACGGCCGCGCGAGTGTGCTGAACCGCGGTAAGGGAGAGTGCCACCCCCAGGAAGGGGCCAAAAAATGCCCCGAAGAAAGTGAAGCCAAGAGCTTTGTGATCGGTTTTGAAGCCCTTTAACCTGGGAAACCAGCCAAAAATCAGGAAAAGAAGGATCCATCCGATGGTACCCGAAATCAAGCGAATCTGGGTGGAGGCGAAAGGGTCAAAACTGCCCATACCCAACTTGCTGAAGATTAGCCCGATGGATTGACCTACCGCGCCCAGGATGGCAAAAACCAAGCCTCGAGGCCGGATGTTGAGTTTCAAGTTTTCGCCAGGTTTTTTGGTCAGGACCACCAGCATAATGCCAAGAATTACCAAGCCGATACCCAGCATGCTGAGTGGGGTGAGGGTTTCACCGAAGATGAAATAACCAAGAATGCCAGTGAGGATGGGCGAAAGGCTCATGACCAAGAGGGCGATGCGTGTGCCGATGAGCACATAGGATTCAAAAAGGAAAAAATCTCCCAGTACAAAACCGGCCAAGCCCGAGATGGAGAGCCAAAGCCAGGCTTTGGGGCTGGCATCCAGTGGGATGGGGGTACCGCGCCGGATAGTGAGGAATACGCCCATGATAAGCAAGGCCATGACAATGCGTACGAGATTGACCGCCTGCGAGCTGACGCGTTTACCGGCACGCTCAAAAGCAGTTCCGGTGAAGACCCAGAGGATGGCAGTGAGGAGGGCGGAGATTTCTCCGATATGGTTGCTGAACATAATTTTTAAGTCCGGAAAGGTGTGCTAACGGGCAATTGTATCAGCAGGCAGGTAAAAATATTGCATTTGCCCGGATTTAGCAAAAATCCTTTTAACCCAGCACGTGATCATTTAGCCTGGTCTCAGGCTGCTTAATCAAAGAGGGCGGGTGCCTGGGGATTGTTGACCTGCTGAAACATCATCTGAATGATTTCAGGTGTGGTGCGATTCACCGAAAGCTGAGGGCTTTCTTCCGGGCCGAACCAGGCCACCCCGTCGGTTTCAAGGCTGGTTGCGGGAGCGCCTCCGGTGATTTCGCACTGGAAGAACAGTTTATAAATATGGAAAAAATAGGGCGGATAGCCATGCAATCGGTGGTCGAGGACGGCCAGCAGCCGTGTGGCCTTGGCGGTGTAACCGGATTCCTCCCAAACTTCACGCTCAGCCGCGTAACTGGGCAAGTCGCCGGAATCCACCCAGCCTCCGGGCAAGGTCCAGCCGCCATCAGCCAATTCCTTGACAAAGAGCATTTTGCCATCCCGCAAAATCACCGCGCGCACATCCACCTTGGGGGTATGGTAGCCACGCTCGTCGGCCAACAAGGTAGTAATTTGCTCCTGTGAGATTGAAGAATTCGCGGCCAGCATTTCGGCTGCCAGCCCTTGAATTTGGCTGAAACGCTGCAGGTCGTAAGGGTTTTGGGAGTAGGTCAGCCCGGCTTGGGCGATTAGTTGCAGCCTTTCAGCCCAGGCGGCCAGGGGAGGGAGAGCAGTCATGGAATTACCTCAATACTAGATTTCTGATGTAGAAAACCCTGGCTTGGGCCAAGGATGCGCTTCTCAATGTTTAAGTTCCATTACCGGGTGCCTGGGTTTTGCTTCCACGAAGCCGCGGCTTTGATAGAGATGTAAGCCAGCTTCAGAAGCATTCAAGAATAACTTGTCCACGCCAAGCTCACGAGCCTTGAAAATGAGGGCATCCAAAATCTGACCACCCAAACCTTGCCCGCGGGCATCAGGGTCGGTGTACATATTGATGATTTCTCCAGCACAACCTTTTTTCGCAAGGGGATGATATGGACGCTTCTGCATCAAAAGCAAACCGGCTGCCAGAACGCGGCGATCATCTTCGGCGAGAGCTCCAAAAACAAGGCATCCCAAGCCTTCCTCCAGAAACTGAACCGTCTCTTTATAGCAGGCTTCGTCCTCCAAGGCATATTGCAAGTCGTGCAGAAAACGTACGCGGATTTCAGCCAGGGCCGGAATATCCTTCTTCTCTGCGGAACGCACAATTACATTATCCATAGCTTTAAGGTTAATTTTACTTTAGTTGTATTCCGGATGGTCCAGAAGAGTTGTTTTAATTGCGTAAGGCAGGATTCACAGGTTTTGTATACTCGGTTATTAAGATAAAATTCTGGCATGGATATCTCAAAACTCTTTCAACATAAAAAGTTTGTCTACTCTCTGGAAATATTTCCGCCCAAAAAAGAGAGCCCGTACACGGCAATTTACAACACGCTGCTAAAACTACGCGGGCTGCCTGTGGATTTTATTTCGGTTACCTATGGACAGGGTGGCACCAAGGCGCATCAGGATTTAACGGTTGAGATTGCCTCTCTTATCTTGGAAACCTATCATATTGAGCCTGTTGCCCACCTCACATGCCTGTATTCAGAACAAGCAGATGTTGAATCAGCCCTTGAAAAGTTCAAACTGAACAAAATTCAGAATATTATGGTGCTTCGCGGCGATTACATGCCGGATGTGCCGGCCAAAGAGGTCTTTTTACACGCCAGCGATTTGGCAGCTTTCATCAAAGAACGCGACAGCAGCTTCAACCTGCTGGGGGCCTGCTACCCGGAATGCCACAACCAATGCGAGTCGCTGGATCAGGACATCGAAAACCTCAAGGTAAAACTGGAAAAAGGCGTCACTCATTTGGTGAGCCAACTCTTCTTCGACAATGAAGTTTTTTACCGTTTTCTGGATAAATCAGCCAAGGCAGGCATCAACGTGCCCATCACCGCTGGGATTATGCCTATCACTAACACACGCCAGATTGAACGCACCGTCGCTCTAAGCGGGGCCAGCGTGCCCCATAAAATGGCGCGCTTCTTCAGCCGCTATGCCAATAATCCGGAAGCACTCAGAGACGCAGGCCTACACTATGCCACTGAGCAAATTGTGGACCTGATTGATCATGATGTGCGCGGCGTGCACCTTTACACGATGAATAACGTTGAGACTGCAAGCCGTATTACCAATGCCATCCAGAACCTGCTGGACGCCGAGAATTCCCCGGCTCCCGTACCGGCCGTAAAAGCGGCCTAAACTCAACCCGACGATTTTTTTATTACGGTCGTCGTGACACAAAGCCGACCGCAACCTCCCGATGGAGTCTGAATTAAATAAAAAAAGCCCACGAATGTGGGCTTTTTGGAATAATTGGCTTAGTTTAGCTTTCGTGGCTGACGAGCGTACCGTGTGCTTCACCGTGCAAGGCACCTATCAAACCTTCCTGATCCCAGAGGTCAAGCACCAGGATGGGCAGGTCGTTATCCATACACAGCGTGATGGCGGTTGAATCCATCACGGTGATGCGCTTGGCAATGGTATCCAGGTAAGAGAGCTTGTCAAAACGTTTGGCGTTGGGGTTCTTCTTGGGGTCGCTATCGTAAACGCCATCCACCTTGGTAGCCTTGATGACCACATCCGCGCCGATTTCGGTGGCGCGCAGGGCTGCCGCAGTATCCGTGGAGAAATAGGGGTTGACAGTGCCAGCCCCAAAAATGACCACGCGGCCTTTTTCGAGGTGGCGGATAGCCCGGCGGCGGATGTAAGGCTCGGCAATGGTATTCATTTCAATGGCGGATTGCACCCGCACGGTTACGCCCACTTTTTCCAGCGCGTCCATCAGTGCCAGCGCGTTCATCATGGTGGCCAGCATACCCATGTAGTCGGCAGTTGCCCGGTCCATACCCGAGTTTTC
>DATIUL010000405.1:0-2972 GCA_035466865.1 Anaerolineaceae bacterium
ACAGGGATGGAGTTTCTCCATCCCTGTTGTCTCACTCCATTAAGTTGTTAAATAAGTTGCTTGCGAACCTCTGATGAGAGGATGTCCAGAGCCCAGACCACTAAAATGATGGCCAGCAAGGCGGTTCCGGCAGCGTTGTACTGCAGGGTGTTGATCCTCAACGAAAGGAAGTATCCGATACCGCCGCCGCCCACGAAACCAATCACGGTGGAAATGCGGATGTTGATGTCCCAGTGGTAAATGGTGAACGAGAGAAAATCTGGGATGATTTGAGGAACGACCGCGTACATGATTACTTGCAGGCGGTTAGCGCCTGTGGCAGTAATAGCCTCGATGGGTCCTGCATCGATACTTTCCACACTTTCAGAGAACATTTTCCCCAACGAGGCGGCTGTGGTAATCGTCAGGGCGATCACACCCGCAAAGGGGCTGCCAAAACCGACAATCATGGCAAAAATGGTAGCAAGAACTAAAGCCTCATAGGAGCGGACCAGGCTTAAAAGACTGCGTACAACGTAGTAAACGATCGATCCGACCTTACCCTTGCGCATAATATTCGAAGCCGCCATAAAACTGAGCGGAATGGCGATGATGGTGCCAAGGGTGGTGGCGATCAATGCCATGAAGATGGTCACGAACATGGTATCGACAACGTCCTTGAGCGTTTGCGACGCAACTAGTTTTCCGCTTGGCAGGGAAATTTCAGTGGAAATCTGGGCGGCTTTTCCATCCGCGGCTGTTGCAATCGGCCTGATTTCGATCTTTTCGTTCAACTCACCATTGGCATCTGTTTTTGCATTGCGGATACTCAACAACCCACCAGTCGGCAGAATCCAGCGTAGAGAGACGCTTGCATCTTTTGGCAGGTCATAGCCATGAAGTGTAAAAGTCTCTCCCGGATTGCCGCAGGCGGAATCGACAGAAAGCCGGGGGCCAGATGTCATAGGCTCCGGATTCGGTACACTTCCGCAGGGAACCGGAATCGTTAACGACAAACTGGATTTTTCTGATTCGCGGGTAGTAAGCTGGGGGTTGAACAGCTGAGAAAGAATATCCCCAGCCTTGGGAGCTGATGAGATCAGTTTTCCAAGATCCGGTTGTGTTACCCGGATACTGAAAATCAGAAACGCAATCAAAGCAATTGGAAGAAGAATTTTCCAGGAAATTTGTAAGATTTTTCGAAATCGTTTCATCTCACACCAACCGTTCCCGGATCCGGGCACTGAGGAAATCCATAATGATCACAACGATAGCAATCGCGATAAACGAGGAACCAACTGCTCTAAAGTCCTGCAGGATAATCCACTGATAGAGGAAGAATCCAATACCTCCACCTCCCACAAAACCGATGATCGTTGAAGAACGCACGTTGATATCCCAACGATAGATTGTAAGTGCTGTAAAAGATGGAACAATTTGCGGAATTACAGCGAACCTAACCACCTGGAGCCAGTTGGCACCAGTGGCACGAATGGCTTCGATCGGTCCGGAATCAATCCCTTCGATCACTTCTGAAAACAATTTACCCAACGCGGCAGTTGTGTGAACGGTGAGCGCGATCATGCCCGGGAAAGGTCCCAAACCGACAATGATTACGAAAATAATTGCCATGATAAGCGCTTCAATCGAACGTGTAATATTCAAAATTGTTCGGATGACAAAATAAATAATTGCTCCGAAAGGACTGCCTGTCATCAAATTACGCGCTGCCAGGAAGCCAAAGGGAATGGCAAGGAGTGTTCCGATAACAGTGGCAAGAAAAGCCAAACCAAGGGTTTCAGAAATTCCCTGCAGGACATACCCGCCCACAACAGAGAGCTCCATACCGCCGATAGGATGTTCCTGAGTTAAGACAACACGATGTATCAGGGGGATGGAAGGATCAGGCGAGTTCGAATAAACGATTGGAAGCACCTGCCAGTCAAACTTTACATTCCCCTGGGCATCAGACATTACAGTTGTACTCATTGCCTGTGGTCCAATGGGAATATGCCAT
Organism: Anaerolineaceae bacterium; assembly: GCA_035466865.1. Taxonomy (GTDB): domain Bacteria; phylum Chloroflexota; class Anaerolineae; order Anaerolineales; family Anaerolineaceae; genus Mesolinea. Next base: position 1,997 of record DATIUL010000405.1, read on the forward strand.
CCGACGGAAACTGGTTCATTCGGCCAGAAGCCGGAACCCTCGATTGTGAAGGTAGTGCCACTATCGACGCATGGTTGAAGGATTGTCACAGTCACATCACCAGACGAGCGCTTGGGCGCTTTCGGAGCTGATGAGCATGGTGATTCAATATCCGAAAAACCGGTGCGCTTTTCAGTCCGCGCTTCGACAAAGTCGGGATGCAGAATCTCCCTGATCATGGTTTGAGATCTTCCAAAATTTTGGAAAAGCGCCGGAAGATTAAATTCAGTAACCTTGGCTCCCACTCCGTAAGCTAATATCAACCAGAGGAAAACCGGTATTAGAGCGCTGGAGGCCTTTGGAAAAAAAGCAACATTAAAGATGTTCCAAAGCCAAATTAAAATTGGAATGATTATCCAGAATGAACTTTCATTCCCGCTGTATCCACTATCCCAAAAAACGATAGCCAGCGAAGTTGCAAAAGCCAGGAAGACATATATCCCCGTCCGGATCCGCCGTTGGAATGCCTGCCCAAGACCCGGTAAGAGTGCAGATAATAAAATGGCCAACCATTTGGGCGTTGTCTTGGTTTTCGTCATGTGATTATTCGAGAGCGGTTGCACGAATATCTTGAGCTTCTTCGCCGTAGATTTCTTTGAATTTTGCCCTGTTAATTTCAGACGGCAAGCCTTCAAATACCTTCACGCCGTCTTTCAAACCAATCACCCGGCTGGCGTAACGTTGGATCAGGTCAAGATAATGCAGGCTGCAAATGACCGTAACCTTGTCTTCCTTGTTCAATTGTTCAAGATACTGCAAAATGGAATGCGCCAAAACAGGATCAAGGCTGGCAACAGGCTCATCAGCCAAAATCAATTTAGGTTCCTGCATTAAAGTGCGGGCAATACCCACCCGCTGCTGCTGTCCTCCCGAGAGGGCATCGGCACGGCTGTGAATTTTGTCATCAATCCCCAGACGCTCCAAAGCTTTTTGAGCG
>DATIUL010000406.1:0-2588 GCA_035466865.1 Anaerolineaceae bacterium
GAAGCGATCGGCAGTAATGTCAAGCTGTTTAAGCCGGGAGATGAAGTTTTCGGGTATTTACCCAGTGCATCCGGGCGTGGCACCTTGGCGGAGTATGTATGCGCCAGTGAAGAATTCATAGCCCTGAAACCCATCAACCTCAGTTTCGAAGAGGCGGCAGCTGTCCCGTTGGCGGCAGTGACCGCCTTGCAGGGGTTGCGAGAAAAGGGGAACATACAACCCGGGCAGAAGGTGCTAATTTACGGCGCTTCGGGAGGGGTTGGAAGCTTTGCCTTGCAGATCGCCAAAGCCTTTGGGGCTGAAGTTACCGCGGTATGCAGCACGCGAAATCTGGAAATGGCGCGTTCTCTTGGGGCAGATCATGTCATTGATTACAAACTGGAGGACTTCACCCAAAACGGCCGGCAATATGATCTGATCCTGGCCGTGAATGGATTCCAACCCATTGAGGATTACCTTGCTGCATTAAAACCAAGTGGATCCTATGTCGTTATCGGGGGTTCCATGCGTCAACTCATCCAGGCGGGAAGCAGGGCAAAACGCAACCCGATTCCAGGAGCGCAAAAAATCAGCATTCTTTCCATGGAACAAAACAGCAATGATCTGATCCTGATCAAAGAATTAGTTGAAGCAGGAGATATCAAACCTGTGATTGATGGATCTTACCCGCTTGAAAAAACCCCCGAGGCGTTCCGATATTTTGAAAATGAACACCCCAAGGGGAAGGTGGTCATTAGAGTCTCTTGATCAGTTTTTTAGGAAAGAGGAAATATGGATTACGTTCTTGATGCTTATTGTGGTGTGTTTTGTGGTGCTTGCCCTGTCATGTTGGCGACAAGAACCGGAAAACTGGAAGAGGATAAGAGTTGTTTCGGTTGCAAAAGCGAGAAACCCACCGGATTCTGCAAAACCTGCAGGATCAAAGCCTGCGCCATAAGCAAGGGATTCGAATTTTGCTTCGAATGTAGCAAATTAACGACCTGTGACATTATGCAGAATTTCATCGCGGATAAGCAATATCCATATGGGTTCTGTGTGTCAGCAAACTTGAAGATGATCCAAAGCAAAGGTCTTGGAAATTGGCAGGAAATGCAGGCCAAGCGTTGGCGTTGTGAGCATTGCGGAGAAGCTCATTCCTGGTACCAGGAAACGTGCTCGAAATGCGGTTTTGCCGTCAATAATTACCTGGCAGACCTGTAACTAATGCCAAATCTTCGGCTTCGAGAGGGAAACTTAAGTCTCTCAATTAGCGCGGAACCTTGCCCAAAGTCAGACCGGCCGAAGTGTAAAAATGCGAGCGATACCAATTAAGAAACGAGGAATAAACAAAATGAAAGCAATAGTTTACACAAATTATGGATCACCTGAAGTCCTTCATCTCGCGGAGGTGGAAAAACCTCAACCTGGGGACGGTGAAGTCCTGATCAGAGTGCATGCAACGTCGGTAAATTTCGGGGATAGGATGGCACGCAATTTCAAGGCGATCTCCCCGAGCCAATTCAACATGACTTTTCTCATCTGGCTCATGGCAAAAATATCCTTTGGCCTCAAACAACCAAAGATAACTATCCTCGGGAATGAGTTTGCCGGAGAAATTGAGGCCGTTGGCATAAGCGTAAAAAGGTTCAAGCAAGGTGACCAGGTTTTTGGTTACACAGGGGAAAAAATGGGCGCTTATGCCGAATTCCTGTGTATGCCCGAAAATGGCGTATTGGCCATAAAGCCCAGCAATTTGACCTTTGAGGAAGCTGCCGGTCTTCCTTATGGAGCACTCATGGCCTTATCACTGCTCAGGAGGGCAAATATCCGCCCGGGGCAGAAAGTGCTCATCAATGGCGCTTCTGGCGGGATCGGGTCTGCGGCCGTGCAGATTGCCAGGTATTTGGGGGCAGAGGTAACCGGTGTTTGCGGTACCTCAAAAGTGGATTTTGTAAAATCGCTGGGCGCGGCTAAGGTCATCGATTACAGCAAAGAGGATTTCACCCAAAATGGTGAGGCCTACGATCTGATTTTTGACATCCTGGGCAGGAGTTCATTTTCACGCTGTAAAAGATCGCTCAAGCCCAACGGAATCCACCTCTTTGCCAGTTTCAAAATGAAGCAGCTTCTTAAAATGCTATGGACTTCACGTTTGAGCGGTCAGAAAGTGATCTGCGCACTAGGACCGGGAAGCCTTGAAGATTTGAATTCCATCAAAGAGCTGATTGAGGCAGGGAAGATCAAAGCCTTTATCGATAAAAGCTTTCCATTGGAACAAGCTGCCGAAGCTCACCGCTATGTTGAGCAAGGGCACAAAAAGGGAAATATTGTGATTACGGTGGACCAACAAAGGAAGTTTACTGCTCGCTAAGCTAGATACAAGCAGGCACAGCTGAAATTGGAGTGAGAATCATGGATCTAAAAATAATTATCATCATCGCTATCTCTTACCTCTACGGATTCTTTGAAGTATTCATGAATCTAAGGCAGAAAAGAAAAGGCGGATGGACAAACTCAGATGATAAAGGCAGTTTATGGTGGCTATACGGGCTCATTACACTTGGCTATACGCTGTCATTTTCAATCGGGGCAACCAAACTTGGCAGAAT
>DATIUL010000407.1:0-4684 GCA_035466865.1 Anaerolineaceae bacterium
AACTTGAAAACCGGCTGGTTGAAGTGCCGAAAGATACCAAGATTGTGGTGGTGTGCCGCTCGGGCAACCGCAGCGCGCAGGGACGGGACATCCTGCTGAAAGCCGGTTATGAAAACGTGACCAGCATGGCCGGAGGCATGAACGATTGGGTGGCGGCGGGTTACCCTAGTGTGACCGGGAACTAGCCTTTAAGATCTGGTTCTTAACCAAGCTCTAATTGCAGCAGGCATAAAGCCAATATTGATCAGCTGACCGAGCTCGGGAAGTACCTTCAGGTTTGCAGACAATAAACAATACCCACCAACCCTGGATAAGGTGTTGGCTCGGTCAAGCCTTTTGCGGCTCAACCTGAATTATCGTGAAGTACTTTCTGTCATTTGGCAACGGTAGGCAAGTAGATAGCTGAAAACGGCAAGGTATAACCAACCTGCATATAACAAAGGTCCTGCGTGGTGGAACCATCCCAGACAAGCGCGTAAGAGTTGTTCCAGTTGTCAACAGTGACTGGCGGGTCGATGATGGCGGAGACGTAATAGTAACCGGTCCTGCTAGTGCCTGAGGGTGCGGTGAGGGACTTCACTTGGATAGAGTCCCCGTCCCAAGTGTAGCGATACAAACGAGCGGTCGAACCGACTGCCTCCGCGCTGTTATAGTAGCCAAAGGTGACAAAGGTGATCTGAGCATCATCCAGGAGCAGTAGAGGCGCGCGCCAGGTGCCGGTTGTACTCGGATCCAAGCAGCCAGCGCCGCCATAACCCCAGGTGACAGAGCTGGAATGGGGCAGGAATGTGGCACCAGGCATATTGAACCACCTGGTGACTGTTGTCGCCTGGAGAGCAAGGTCACGAGTGGCTGTAGGCGTGTAATCCTCCTGTTGGATCGTAAGAGGCTCATCACCTGGGCCGTCGGTGTCGGTGGCAATCCTTTGGGTTGTAGCCGCTTCTACAGAGAACGGGCTCGTCATGAAGATCACGACAATGAAGATAAGAAGAATCTTTTTGAGAAACATAAATCACCTCTTTTTCACTGAACTCTTCAAAATACGGCACCCACCTCACAGCTGAGAGTGGTGTGCAAGTAAATCGGACAAGTATTAAGTTGAGAGCGCGATTAGTTTGGACAAACTTGGGTTAAGAGTGATTGTAAAAATAGTATAGAGCCCAATGCTGCAACATACAAGTGTTGAAAAGCGAAATATTCAAAAAAGGGTGACCTTGTGAGGGTGTTTCTTTGTTGTTGAGCCCAAAGCAAAGGAAAACCCCTGTGGAGGGCTTTATCACGAGTGAGTTTAGTTTGAACGTCTTGCCCGGACTTTGCGCCAGAGGCTGAGCGCCAGGGAGCCAACCGCCTCCGGAATGAAACCGCCGACAGCTCCAAAGGTGGCTCCGGCAGCGGCACCTTCCAGAAATTGCTGAAAAGCGGAGGCTTCGTTCAAGAAGGCTGCTTCACGCAGCATTTCAATCATGCCGGATTGTATTCCCAGGACGGAGCGAACGCCGATGGTCAGGCCAATGGAGATTGCCCCCACAAGCGCGCCGGCCACGGCACCAAAGGGGATGGCCAGCCACGGGTCTATTATGAGGTGCCGATGCAGTCGGGTGGCCAAGATGAGGCCATAAACGGTGACCACGGTTTGAATATGGCAGGTGAGGATGGCGATTGGCCAACACCAAAAATTAGCACCCATCTGGAGCCAGAGGGTGAAATGCCAACCGAGGTTAATGGCGGTAGCGATGAGCAGGCCAAAAATAGCTGCGGTTTTCAGTTCATTTCGCTGAATATCTGGGCTGGTTAATTGCCCCATTTCAAAATGGTCCTCGCATGTATGGGCGTTGAGGGCTGATTACATGTAATTCTCTTCGGTTACTGGCGGTGGAATAGGTACAACTTCATAAATATTCATAACAGTACCAAATAATGAGCCTTGTGTATTTTCTGAAAGTAATATAATTAAAACGTCCCCAGTCCATTTTTCTAACCCAACTAATTGGAGGTGCTTGTATGTGTAACGAAAAAGCGCTCGCCCGAATTCCTTCTTTCCTATTGCGATTATGCATTATTTCTATCTTGGTATTGGGGCTCAGCGGACCGCGTCAGGTGCAGGCGGCTGAGAAGCTGTTAATCCCGGAAGAGGCAGGCATTGCCGGGCCGTTTCAACCGGAAACGGTGAGTGCGGGTATTTATCATTCCTGCGCCATTAAGGCAGACGGCAAGCTGGCATGCTGGGGTGTCACTGATTGGGCTATTGATTACGAAATTCCAGATGGCACCTTTACTCAAATTAGCCTATATGACTACAACGCTTGCGGCTTGCGCACTGATGGCACGGTTGCCTGCTGGGCTGGGTACTTTTCAAATACACTGGTGCCCCCTGTAGGCACCTTTATCCAGGTTAGCACTGGATATGAGCACGCCTGTGGAATTAAAGACGACGGCACTCTGGCCTGCTGGGGAAGCGACCGTCTGGGGGCTATCAGCAAAATGCCTTCTGGCGTGTTTAACCAGATAGCTACCGGCGAGTACCATACCTGCGGGATTAGAAGCAGTGACAACATGCTGGTTTGCTGGGGAGATGATTGGGAGGGACCTGAAAATGATCCTTGGTATCCTAAAGAAATACCAAACCCCTTTGTACAAATTAGCTCAGGGCTGAGGAATGTGTGTGGTGTCAAGACTGACGGCACAATTGGGTGTTTTGGCGATAATGGTTATGGAGAATCAACACCCCCTGGTGGCACCTTCACTAAGGTTAATGCAAACACATATAGTACCTGCGGCATCAAAACTGATGGCACCGCAGTCTGTTGGGGTGATGATGAATACAGTCAAAGCAATGAGCCAGCTGGCACCTATTCTCAGATTGGGGTTGGTAATGGCCATGTCTGTGGGTTGAAGACAGACGGAACGCTGGTATGCTGGGGAGCGGGGACGGGGACTGAAGGTGCAAATCAGGCGCCTGTTGGAGACTTTGGGCAGCGGCAGATCAGCGCGGGAGGCAACCACACTTGCGCGATAAAGAGCGATGGCAGCATGGCATGCTGGGGGGAAGATACTCACGGGCAAACAGCTTTCCAGGCTGGAACGTTCACGCAGATAAACGCTCGCTCCACGCATACCTGTGGGATCAAGACTGATGGCACGTTGGCTTGTTGGGGTGATAATCCATATGGTGCGGCAGCCCCACAATCTGGTACTTTTAGCCAGGTTAGCGCGGGTGATTACCACACCTGTGCTATCAAGTCAGACGGTACGCTCGCCTGTTGGGGTGCATTAGGTGTTGATTTCGGTCAGGCAACCCCTCCAGCAGGATCTTTATTCAAACAAGTCAGCGCAGGAACTGAACACAGCTGTGGAATTAAAATAGATGGAACTTTGGCTTGTTGGGGTGATGATTCAGATGGTCAAAGAACATCGCCAGGAGGAATATTCACACAAATTGAAGCCGGCCAACGACACAGCTGCGGATTGCGCAGTGACGGTAGCCTCACATGCTGGGGATACAATGGCTACGGACAAGCACCTACGGCACCAAGCGGAAGTTTCACTCAAGTCAGCAGCAATTACTATCATACCTGCGCGATAAAGAGCGATGGCACGCTTGCCTGCTGGGGCTGGAATGACGATGGACAGACAAATGCGCCCGCCGGTACATTTGTTCAGGTGAGCACTGGCTTTCGCCATACCTGTGCGATAGGGAGTGATCGGCTTTTATACTGTTGGGGAAGTAACTCTGGGGGGCAAACCCCTGCCATAAGCATCACACCGGCTAGTTTGCCGGGCGGCCAGCAGGACAGTCTTTATCTGCAAACAATCACCGCGAGCGGTGGCACAAGCCCTTACAATTTCCTTTTGCACAGCGGTAGCCTGCCGCCTGGTCTGAACCTAAGCATAGATGGCACACTCACCGGCACTCCTACCAGCTCCGGCAGTTATACATTTAGCGTCCAGATAACCGACATCGGCAAGTTTTTAACTGGGATGCGGGAGTACACAGTACAAATTGCACCCGGAGATCCGGTTTATTACATTTACCTGCCCTTGACTGTTAAGTAAAAAAATAAGAACTCCCAATCGCCTGGCCGTGTTATAGACCAGGCGATTTTCTATGAGGAATAGCGAGGCCTGGGAAGCCAGAAGCAACCGAGAGCTATGACTCGACTTACTAAAATTCCACCTGGCGTGTTTGCTGCAAGAGCGCTCCTTTTTCATGCAGCGCATTGTTCCATTTCTCAATCATTTGGGCGGCATCTTTGCTGTAGCTGCTGTGCGCATCGCTGACAAGCACAAGCTGGTAGCCTAAATCGAGGGCGCCCAAGCAAGTGGCTTTCACACAGCCGTGGGTTACCAGGCCGGTCACGACAACGCTGCTGACCCCTCTTTTCGTGAGCTCTTCCTGGAGGTTTGTATCTTCAAAGGCATTACCGTGCAGCTTGTGGATGATGGGCTCGTCCGCCAGGGGCTGAACGCGCGGGTGTAGCTGCCAGCCATCAGAACCTTTTTCAAGGATCTTTGAGCTGGAGTGCTGGATAAAGAGCACTGGCACACCTGCCTGACGGGCTCGGTTGATGAGACTGTTGATATTCTCCAGCAACTCATCTGCTTTGTAGATCGGTGTGGATTTTTCGAAGAGGCCTTTTTGAACATCGATTACTAGTAAGGCTGATTTTGCGGGTTTTGTGGGTAC
>DATIUL010000408.1:0-12612 GCA_035466865.1 Anaerolineaceae bacterium
GGATATTTCCTGAAAGTCTTGGAACGCTTACAGGTGGAGCCGCAGAACGCCCTGGTGCTGGAAGATTCCACAAACGGCACCATTGCTGCCAACCGCGCTGGTATTCGGGTTGTGGTCGTGCCCAACGCCATCACCAGCCGCGAAGACCACCACCGGGCAGACTTTATCCTGGCCAGCTTGAAGCAGCTGCAGCTTGCCGATTACTTCCAATTGAACTAACACATAATTTTCAAGTTAGTGCTGGTGGCAGTATAACCAGGCACCTGCAACTGAAAGCTTTACCACTCCACCTTGAGCTGTATGTTTTATAATTCAGACAATCAAGCTACAGGGAGAGTGCTATGCCTACATCTGACGAATTCTTTTTTGGCCGTGAGTATGACCTGCAAACCAAACAGGCCCTGCCAGATAAGCCAGTCTATTACAATCCTGCTGATCTTGTTACGCATGGTGTCATCATCGGCATGACTGGCTCAGGCAAGACGGGCATGGGGATCATCCTGCTCGAGGAGGCTGCCCAAAGGGGCATCCCCGCCATCCTGATTGACCCCAAAGGCGACCTTACCAACGAGCTGCTGCATTTTCCCAGCATGTTGCCATCCGATTTCACCCCCTGGGTGGATGGGTCACAGGCAGCCCGGGAAGGTAAGACTATCGATCAAGTAGGCGCTGAAGCCTCAGATAGCTGGCGTAAAGGTCTCACCGACTGGGGCATCGAAAAACAGGACGTTCTGGACCTCTCGAAAAATGTTGAATACGCGGTTTACACACCGGGTTCCAACGCGGGCATACCTGTCAGCATTCTGACCTCTCTCAAGTGCCCAAAGATCGATTGGTCAGAGAATACCGAACTGCTGCTGGAAGCCATCACCTCCAATGTATCCGCGCTACTTGGCCTGGTGGGCTTTAAAGATGTGGACCCGTTGCGCAGCCGCGAACACATTCTGCTTTCCAATATTTACCAAAACGCCTGGAGCCAGGGGAAGGACCTGGACCTTGAGATCCTCATTTCGCAAATCCAGACCCCACCTTTTGAAAAACTGGGTGTGTTTGCAGTCAACAAGATGTTCCCTTCCAAAGACAGGGATGAACTGGCCATGCAAATCAACAACTTCCTGGCCGCTCCTGCTTTTGCCCAATGGCTGCAGGGTTTACCCCTGGACGTGGAATCGTTCCTCTACAATCCCGCCGGAAAACCGCGCCATTCTGTATTCTACCTGGCACACCTTTCCGATGAACAACGCATGTTCTTTGTTACCTTGCTCTACACAGCAGTACAAACCTGGATGCGTGCCCAACAAGGTACGCAGGCCTTGCGTGCAATCGTTTACTTTGATGAAATTGCTGGTTATCTGCCTCCGGTTGCCAACCCACCGAGCAAACCCATCATTTTGCGCTTACTCAAGCAAGCCCGTGCCTTTGGTGTAGGTTTGGTTCTGACAACCCAAAATCCGATTGATCTGGACTATAAGGCACTATCAAACGCGGGCACCTGGATGGTCGGAAAGTTGCAGACAGACCAGGATAAACAACGTCTGCTGGATGGCTTGTCAAGCCTAACCGGGGGTTTTGACCGCCAGTATTTTGATGAGACCATCACATCTCTTGGCAAGCGTGTTTTTATCCTGCATAACATCCATGCCAAAAAGCCATTGATTTACACGACCCGCTGGGCAATGAACTATTTGCCTGGCCCAGTGCCGATGAATAAACTGGACGCGCTTAACAAGTTGGTAGGGGCGGATGTTTATGATATCCCAGCCACGCCATCCAAAGTTACATCGGCAGCCGTTCCACCAACCGCGGGAGCTACCACTCCCTCCAGCAGCCAGATGCAAAGCAACAACCTGAGCAAGGGAGGCTCCACAATCGAACCTAACATCCCCTCAGCGGTGGATGTCTTCTATCTGCCGATTAATTTGACTCCTTCCCAGGCTTTACAATCATATAAGGGTCAAGTTGAAGCAAAAGGTGGACCTTCGTACAACTATGCTCCTTATCTCGTTGGTCAGGCTACAGTTTATCTGACTAATCGCACTTATAACCTCAATCTGCAACAAAAAGTGACGGTTATGTTGCCAAAATTGGAGGGTCGTGGCCTGGTTCAGTGGCAGGATTATCAGGCTCAATCGCTTGACTCGACAAAATTTGACAGCCGGCCATTACCAGGAGCATCTTTTGGCGAGCTCCAATATCCAACCAATGACGAAGATGCCATGAAGAATCTCTCCAAGGATTTTACGGATTGGATTTTTAGAAACTATTCGCTGACACTCTACACCAATCCGGCCAACAAATTAACCTCCGCACCCGGGGAAAGCAAAGAAGACTTCATCAAACGTTGCTCGAATACCCGGGCGGAGACCTCCCAGGAGGGTCTGGCCAAGATCCGCGCCAAATACGCTAAGCAACGAGAAGCTATTGAAACCCGCAAGATGAAGGAAGAGATGGAGCTGGAAAAAGACCAGACTGCCTTCAATCAGCGCAAGATGGAAGAGGCCGGCTCCTGGTTAAATACAGTTGGGAAGGCGGTCTTTGGCGGCAAGAAGAGCGGCGGCTTACTGGGTAGCCTCACGAAAAGCGGCAGCAGTGTCAACTCGTCCATGACCAAACGCCGTATGACGAGCACAGCCCAGGCAAGCGTGGAAGAATCCAAGCAGATGATTGCCCTCTATGAAAAGCAGCTGGCAGAGCTAGCCCAAAAAGAGCAGGAAGAAATTGCTGCCCTTCAAAGTGTCGTTTCTCAACAGAGCGTGAATGTGCAGGAAGTCTACGTTAAACCACTCAAGAGCAATATTGTGCTCGATCTCTTTGGTGTAGCATGGGTGCCAAATTATGCCTTTGATGACAAGGGCAAATGGACTTTTGTGCGTGCATTTGATGCCTAACTGCTGATGAAAAAGATAAAAGCTGGCCAGGGTGTATCCCAGCCAGCTTTTTTTGTGTTTTCAAACGCTCACTTGGTGAGGGGGTCGGGTTCTTTCCCGAGCGTTCTTTGGATTTGGAGGATGCTGAATAAGGCTAATAAAGATTCAATTCCGACGAAAAGGGGTAGGTAATACCGTACCGAGAGAAGGCTGAGCACAAAGGCAATCAGCCCGCATCCTATCAAGTAACCTGGGTGAAGTAGCAAAGAAGCCCAGGCATTTTTTAGAGCCAGGGAAAGGGTTTGCGGTTCCTGCAAGAAAAAACAGGCAGCGGTTAACTGGCTGATCGTAAAGATAATCAAGATCCCTGCTCCGCAAAGAATCAATCCAGCCAGCGAAAAAGTGGCAGGATTAATGGCAAAGTACCAGAATCCTAGCCCCAGCGGCCCAAGCAATCCTAAACTAACCAAACCCCAGACCAGTGCTGGGTTCCAATGCTGTTTGAAAGCAGTCCAAAAGCCAGCCAGTCCGGACCGCTGACCATGGGAGAGGTCGGTTGTAACTTGGAGCAGCCCAAAATAAGCTATTGGTGCCAGGAAAACAGTTAGTGATAGCAGGACAGCAAGTAGTGAAACCGTCTCCAGATTCGACCAATCCTGCCACCAGAGTTGGCAGGCCTTCCAGAGGGTTTGTATAGAGTGTTTGACCTTGGGTGAGGGCATGCCGAGATTATAATATATGCAGATGGTAACGATGGGAGCATACACGTGTTGGATTTGTTCAATTCAGTTCTGATTGTTGTAGATGTTCAGGGTCGGCTGGTTTTGAATGTTGCCGAAGCAGATATCCGCCTGGTAAAAGTGTTTACCCTGGTGGATGGGGCAAAATTACTCGATTTGCCAATCCTGCTAACTGCCCAAGCACCAGAAAAGCTGGGACATACTGTTACTGAACTGGCTGAGAAGCTGCCCGAATTGGGGGAAATTCAACGTTCAAGCTTCAACATCCTCGCAGAACCGGAATTTCTGGTTGCCCTGCAAAATATTGGGCGCAAGCAGGTTATCCTTTGCGGTTACGAGGCACACATCTGTATCTATCAAAGTGCCGTTGCCCTGGCCCATACCGGTTATGAAGTATATGTAGTCCAGGATGCAGTTTCGTCCAGGGATCTAAACAATAAACAAGTGGCTTTGAACGAGCTCGGAAAGCATGAAAATGTCCATGTTTTAACCGTTGAAATGCTTCTTTTTGCACTGCTTAAAGACGCAAAACTTCCAGCTTTCAAGGCAGTCTCACAACTTATTCGTTAGTCGTTCACTTTTATCCTGACGTTAATCAAAAATTTATACTCGTCAGTTATATTTACTTTTACCCTTAAAAAATTAATTGGAGCCCCATGACGCAATCAGATACCAAAAAACGAAGCCGAGCCTGGCTTACCTGGCTCATTATCCTCATCATCTTTGCCCTTGTGGCATTTTTTGTTGTCCGTTCCAGGCAAAGTGCTGCCGCAAAAGCATTCGCGGCGCTCGAGACTGCCAATGTCAACCGCCAGACCATGGTAACAAGCATTAGCGGAACCGGAACTGTTCGGCCGGAGGCGCTGGAGACAATGCTTTGGACTACCAGCGGTCATGTGGCCGATGAAGCAGTAAAGCTTGGCCAGAACGTCAAAAAGGGCCAAATTTTGCTGACTCTTGCTGAAAACGACTTACCAGTTGATATCCTACAGGCGCGCATTGATGCCGCCTCCATTCAGGAATCTTTGGATAACTTGCCAGCTGATACAACCTTGCAGCGGGCTCAACTTCAAGCTCGAATAAGTACGTCTCAGCAATCACTCGAGGCACTGCAAAAACAGTTGACCGACCTGCAAACTCGCATCTGTACCTCCTGGCACCTTGCTGATTTGCAAAGCCGTTTTGATGATGCGGAATCTACATACAAAGAGGAACCTACCCAGCAAAATAAATCCAGATTGGATTTGGCACGTACCAACCTCGATTTCTGTGATGAGAGTGTCATAAAACAGAAAATTTCTGACCTTCAATCTCAGGTTGAAAGCCAGCAAACGAGCATCCAAAAAGATCAGCAAGACCTTGAAAAGATCAAAGACGGCCCCGACCCAGTGACCAAAGAAAAACTGGAGAATCAACTCGCAATCGCCCAAAAGCGCATGCAAGCCGCCGAGATTAAGGCTCCCTTTGATGGTGTGGTAACGGCCATCTACTCGCAACCCGGCACCGCAACTTCCCCCAATACCAAGGCAGTCCAGGTGGCAGACTTAAGTATTTACTACATTGATGTTCCTGTTGCGGAGGTGGACATCCCGGTCATCGAGCTTGGTCAGGAGGCTGACCTGGTTTTTGATGCCTTCTTCACCGACACTTATCATGGAAAAGTTACCCAAATTGATAAGGTTGGTCAGGAAATCGCCGGTGTGGTTAACTACAATGTGACCATCACCATGACCGATGGGATCGAAAAAATCAACCCAGGTATGACCGCAGGTGTCACCATCATTACGGCAGCCAAACCCAATGTGCTGGTCGTGCCATCTGCTGCTGTAAAAACAGTTGAGGGAGATTCGGTTGTCTATGTGCTTAAAAACAGCACCCCTCAGGCCGTAAAAGTAAGAGTTGGGGCATATTCCAGTGATAGCGTTGAAATCCTCGAGGGTGACTTGCAAGAGGGCGAAACGCTGGTACTGAACCCGCCAAGCAACATTATGCAACTCTTTACGCAGAGCAGGCGGATGCGGTGACCTTGCAAAGCAACTCAGAACCCGTTATTGACGTACGCGAATTGAAGAAGATTTACCACATCGGTGATATTGAAGTTCCCGCCTTGCGGGGCGTTGATATCCAGGTGCAAAGAGGTGAAGTGGTGGCGGTGATGGGTCCAAGCGGGTCCGGAAAGTCAACATTGATGAACTTGATTGGCTGCCTGGATTCGCCCTCAGATGGAACCTACATCCTGGATGGGTTGAAGGTTTCTGACCTGCGCGATGATCAGCTTGCCGAAGTTCGTAACAAGAAGATCGGATTTGTGTTTCAAAAATACAACCTGCTTCCACGTGTCAGCGCGCTCGAAAATGTGGAATTACCCATGCACTATAGCGACCAGAATTCCAATATGCATGAACGGGCGAGCGATGCCCTAAAAGCGGTCGGTTTGGAAGATCGTATGCACCATAAGCCCAACGAACTTTCAGGCGGCCAACAGCAGCGTGTAGCCATTGCCAGGGCGATCGTCAATGATCCAGCCATAATTCTGGCTGATGAGCCAACTGGCAACCTGGATACAAAAGCCGGAAAAGAAATTATGGATCTCCTGCTGGGTTTGAACCGCGACAGGGGCACAACCTTGATTATCGTTACCCACGACCCAGACGTTTCTTCGCTGGCCCAACGAGTTATCCGACTGCGTGATGGTATGGTCGTGAGCGAGGGGGAAGCCAAATGAAAATACTTCAAACTCTTAGGGAAGCCATTCGCAGCATCAACAGCAACCGCACACGCTCCTTCCTGACAATACTTGGGATTATCATCGGCGTTGCCGCGGTTATTGCCCTGATGGCAGCTGGTCAGGGAGCGCAAGCTTCAATTACAGACCAGATCCAATCCATTGGCACCAACCTGATTTATGTCATGCCTGGTAACCAATTGACCAATGTATCCGGCCGGCGCACGCTTAGCCTGGCGGATGCAAAAAACCTGGCAAACAAACTGCGCGCCCCCCACATTCGCAATGTATCACCCATTATTACTTCCAACAAGGAAGTTTCTTATGGCAAAGAAAGCCAGCAGTCAACCATTTATGGGGTGGAGCCTGGTTTTGAGACTGTTCAAAACCTGAGCCTGGCTGAAGGTGGCTTTTTTACCCGCACAGAGCTCGATTCACGTGCTTCGGTGGTGGTTCTTGGCCCAATGCTTGCCGATCAAATCTTGGGCAAGCACGAAGGGATCACCGGTATGGTCATCCGAGTCAACAACTATCCATTCAGGGTTATCGGCGTGACCAAATCAAAAGGTGGCAGCCAATTTAACAATCCAGATACCTTTGCTTACATCCCCTTAACCAGTATGCAAGCCAGGGTAACACAGGATCTCAGTTCGGGCCGTGTCAGTTTTATCCTGCTCCAGGCAGAGGATGAGGACTCGGTTAAGCTGGCAATAAATGAGGCCACGTTGGTTCTGCGCGAAAGCCATCGCCTGAACCCCCGTCAGTCGGATGATTTTTCCATAACCAATCAGGAAGACTTCCTTTCCATCGCCAGCTCAATTACCAGCGTACTCACAATT
The DNA here is from genome assembly GCA_035466865.1 of Anaerolineaceae bacterium. Classification (GTDB taxonomy): domain Bacteria; phylum Chloroflexota; class Anaerolineae; order Anaerolineales; family Anaerolineaceae; genus Mesolinea. The sequence continues at coordinate 7,172 of DATIUL010000408.1, forward strand.
TTCCTGGCAGGAATTGCAGGGATTTCACTGCTTGTCGGCGGGATCGGAATCATGAATATTATGCTGGTCTCCGTGACAGAGCGCACCTCCGAAATCGGTTTGCGCAAAGCCTTGGGTGCCAGAAAACTGGATATCATGCTTCAATTCCTCAGCGAATCAGCTATGCTCAGCCTTATTGGTGGCATCCTCGGTATCCTGATTGGTTGGGGTTTGGCAACTCTGATAGGTTTCGTGGCTGTGCAAATGGGTGCCAATCTGATCCCCGTGGTGGGATGGGATTCTATCCTCTTAGCCACGTTGTTCTCGACCGCGGTTGGACTGTTCTTTGGCTGGTACCCAGCGCAACGCGCGGCCAATTTGCAACCTGTCGAAGCCTTGCGCTACGAGTGAAAAGTTCCCAATTAAACAAAACAAGGCTGACCAATCTGGTCAGCCTTGTTTGATTCAAAACGGCTTTAATTTCTTGTTCCAACGATAAGCGGAACTTCGATTTGCTTTGACCCTCGCAAAACTGTGAAGTTGACGGTATCCCCAGGGTTCTTGTTCAGAATGAGGTAGCTCAGTAAATCGCTAAAAGTTACAACTGGCTTGCCATCAATAGCAATAATCAAGTCTCCGCCTTTTCCTGTCTGGCTATCAGCTGCCACCAGTCCGGCTTTATCAGCTGGGCCTCCCGCAATCACATCCACGATATAGGCACCGCTTGCCTGAGGCAAGCCAAGCTGATTGGCTATTGCAAGGCTCATACGGTCATCAGACATAGCCGAAAGGCCAAGGTAGGGGTAAGCATAAGTACCGCTTTCAATCAGCGAAGGTACAACACGGCGCACGATGTTTGAAGATATTGCAAAACCAATACCGGTATTGACTGCTCCGCCAGAAAGTGAAGTGCCCGCGGTTTGAATAGCGCGATTAACCCCAATTACCTGGCCCTGCAGGTTAAGTAGGGGACCACCTGAGTTGCCTGGATTAATCGAGGCGTCCGTCTGCAGCAGATCTCCGGCCGCGAAGAATTGGGTGGCACCCTGGGTTGGGTCTCCCGAAGACCGCAATGAGTCCAGCGTGCGCCCGTGGGCCGAAATAATGCCCATGGTCATGGTGCCTCCCAGCCCGTAAGGGCTGCCAATGGCAACCACGATGGTTCCCACGGGAGCTTGGTCAGAATCGCCCAGGGGCAACGGATGCAGCTTATCAGCCGGCATATCCACTTTTACAACAGCCAGGTCCGAATCCAGGTCTCGGCCAATCGTCTGGCCTTCCACTTTGGTGCCATCGGCGAAATCAACTTCGAGTGAAGTTACATCTCCAGCAACGTGATAATTGGTGACGATGTGGCCTTCTTTATCAATCACGAAACCAGTACCTTCACCGGAACCATCCGTGCTTGTAAAGCGGATCATCACCACGCCTGGTAAGGCTTGTTGGTAGACCTGCTGCAAGTCGGCCTGCAGATCCCCTGAAGCGCCGGCAATAGGCGCGGATGGTTGGGCCGGGATTGTGGTCGCGATTGGTGCTAATGGGTCCGAAGGAGTGGAATTATTTCCACTTTGCGTGGTCGAAGTTGGATTAACCACGGTAGGTGTGGCCAGTGCTGGTACAAGATCTGGCAGACTCGGAAGTTTTGGTAGGTTCTGAGTATTAATCGAACAAGCCACGCTGGCGAGCACGAGGACAAAGACCAGTAGTATTGGAATTAAGATTTTCGATTTCATTCGTATTTGCTTCTTTCTGATTCTAAAAGTACTTTCTTCAGTAATTATAGTCAGGCAATGCTTATGGTTTTGCAGCCGCATAAGCCATCGGCATTTCCATAATATAGCCATCATTTATTTAATTTTCATAAAAATATGATTTACCTACATGATAGAGACAATAACTCAGAATAAGAAAAGATAAGTTTCGCACATTTACAAAGTAAGCGCTCCTGAACGCTTGGCAAGACGAATTTGAGTAAAAAACCCAAGCAAGGAGTATAGAACCCTAACAAAAGAGAACGTATAACTAAATGAGCAGGTGATCAGAACCGTACTGAAAGAATTGGCTATGGGCTCCCCTTCTTGCAGAGTCCCACTCGGTAATCCTATTGAAATTGGTGAACCTATTTCAGAATCAGTTTGATCCTTTTATCCAAAGCTCCTAACTAATTTCTCCGCGGGGTATGCCTTCACCGCGAAGCTGTAAGGCCCAGAGTTTTGAAAATAGAGCATCTTGAACCAAACCATTTAACAAGAAAAGCACCTTCATTGTTACAAAAGTGCTTTCCTTTTTTGTTTAGTTTAAGGATTTATTTACTGTAGCTAAATACTTTTATCAGGCAAACTCTGTTAACAGAACCTATTTAATCCACCTGGCTTGAACGTCTCCATAGATTCAGGTCACCATCTTTGGCGTATCTGTCGATTTCTTTCAATTCATCATCACTAAAATGCAGATTCTTTAGGGCTTTCACGTTGTCTTCCAATTGATCAACGCTGCTTGCTCCAAACAAAACACTGGTAACTCTTCCATCCCTTAAACACCAGGCCAATGCCATTTGTGCCAGAGTTTGTCCGCGATTTTGTGCTATCTTACGAAGACTACTGATCCTCTCCAAGTTTTGTTCGTTTAGAAAAGACTGCTTGAGTGAACCAGCTTCCGCGGCACGAGACCCCTTCGGAATTCCGTTTAGATATTTGTCAGTAAGCATACCCTGAGCCAGGGGAGAAAATGCGATAACTCCAATCCCTTCCTCATCTACTACATCGAGCAGTTCATCTTCAATCCAACGGTTTAGCATCGAATAGGATGGCTGGTGAATCAAACAGGGCGTGCCCAGGCTGCGCAAAATATTTGCTGCTTCTCTGGTTTTTGAGGGGCTGTAGGATGATATGCCAACGTATAATGCTTTACCTTGTCGCACAACCTGGTTTAGTGCGCCCATTGTTTCTTCAAGCGGTGTATCGGGGTCAAAACGGTGTGAATAAAAAATATCCACATAATCTAAACCCATTCGTTTCAAACTCTGATCCAAACTGGCAACCAGGTATTTTTTTGAACCCCAATTCCCATAAGGGCCTGGCCACATGTCATAACCGGCCTTAGAAGAAATTACCAGTTCATCACGGTAGAGTGCAAGATCCTGCTTTAGGACTTTGCCAAAAGTCTCCTCTGCAGAACCGTATGGAGGACCATAGTTATTCGCTAAGTCAAAGTGGGTTATCCCAAGGTCGAACGCACGTAAGACACGCTCACGTGATGACTCAAATGGTTCCGCACCTCCAAAACGTTGCCACAATCCTAACGTGAGTGCCGGCAGCATCAATCCACTACGACCGCAACGGTTGTAAATCATATTGTCATAACGTTCTTTTGCTGGAAGATAATTCACGTTGAACTCCTTATTTTCAGAATCCCTGGAAAGCATTTATTGTAGTAATGTTGAGCATTATAACGAATTATCAGACAATTATTTGTTGATTACTTAACGTAACGCATGGAGATTAATTTCCTTGGTTGGAGCAAGAAAGAACATTCATCCGGCGGGTTAGTTGATCCAGTTTCTTGGGAGAAACAATAAACAGAAGACGCCGTAGGCAAATTGAAGGAAATGAAACCCCTGGAGGCTGCCAAGCGATTCCACTCAATATTTTTGTGTGGCCTTAATTAAATAAAAATGGAGCGGTGAAACCGCTCCATTTTTGGTCAACTAAGTCCCAGTATCTTACCGGTCTTAAAGTCTATTTCGATATCATAATACGCTGGTCTGGTTGGCAGGCCCGGCATAGTGCTCATCGTGCCCAGCAGTGGGTAGAGGAACCCGGCTCCGATGGAGGCGGATACGTCGCGGATGGGTACCCTGAAGCCTTTGGGAACACCCTTGAGGGCTGGGTCGTGGCTGAGGCTCAGATGGGTTTTTGCCATGCAAATTGGTAACTTGTCGTAACCCAGGCGTGTGAATTCACCGATTTGTTTCTCCGCTTGCTCGCTGTAATCCACCCCGTCCGCGCCATAGACTTCCTTGGCGATCGTTTCAATTTTTTCCTTGATGGACTTTTCCAATGGATAGAGGAATTTGAATTCCGATTTCATCTCCGCGGCTTTGATGACGGCTTTGCCAAGCTCAACCGCGCCTGCGCCGCCCTTTGAATAATGATCGCAAACAACTGCGTCCACCACGCCTTCATCAGCTTTGGCTATCTTCCTGATCAGTTCCAGTTCTGAGTCGGTATCGGTTGGGAAGCGGTTAATGGCAACTACAACCGGGATGCCAAATTTACGGGCAATCTGGATGTGCGCCAGCATGTTGGCGGCGCCTTTTTCAACCAGTTCCAGGTTTTCATTGGTGTATTCCGGCGCTAGGGGAGCCCCCGCGGTCACTTTGGGACCGCCGCCATGCATTTTAAGCGCGCGCACGGTCACTACCAGCACAACCGCGTTGGGAATGTTGCCCGAATAGCGGCACTTTATATCGAAGAATTTTTCCATGCCCATATCCGCGCCAAAACCGGATTCCGTAACCACGTAATCGGCCAGCTTCAAGCCGATTTTATCCGCCATGATGGAGCTGTTTCCATGGGCAATATTAGCGAAAGGCCCGGCATGTACCAATACAGGCGTGCCCTCCAGGGTTTGCATCAGGTTGGGTTTGATGGTGTCCTTCATCAGGACGGTCAAGGCCCCGGCGATGCCAAGGTCGTCCGCGGTCACAGGTTCGCCTTTTCGGCTAATGCCAATCACCATGCTGGCAATACGGTCGTGCATGTCTTCCAGGCTGGTAGCCAGGGCCAGGATGGCCATAATTTCGGAGGCAACAGAGATGTAGTAATTGGTTTTGAGTTCGAAACCCTTCTCCTCAGGTCCCTGCCCAACGGTGATACCGCGCAGCATGCGGTCATTCACATCCACCGCACGCCGCCATGTCACCGTGGCGGGGTCGATATCCAGGCGTGCGAACTTGGCTTTTTGTTCATCCGTCAAAAGTTCCGGGTCGGTTTCGGTGATGCCTAATTTCTTCAGGCGGCCTTTCATGCCCACACCAAAGTGCCGTTGGCCTTTTTTGTCCTTGGGGCACAAGCGGTCAAACAGGGCTTTATCAGTCTGCTGGGATTCGTGCATCATTCGCGTGTCAATGGCTGCAGCTAACAGGTTGTTGGCCGCGGTGATGGCATGGATGTCGCCCGTCAGATGCAGGTTGAAATCTTCCATGGGGATAACCTGGGAGTATCCGCCGCCGGCCGCGCCGCCTTTGATGCCAAAAGTAGGGCCCTGGGAAGGTTGGCGTATGCAGGTGAGCACGGTTTTTCCGAGGTGGGCACCCAGCGCCTGGGAAAGCCCAACGGTAGTCGTTGTCTTGCCTTCACCCAGGGGGGTGGGGGTGATGGCGGTTACATCGATATATTTGCCATCCGGTCTACCAGCAAGTCGTTCAAGGATCTCCAGCTTTACCTTGGCCTTAAAATCTC
>DATIUL010000409.1:0-5691 GCA_035466865.1 Anaerolineaceae bacterium
GAGGAGAACCAGGTATCCAGCACATCCGGGTCTTGTTTCAGATTTCCTGACCCACATTTGGGGCAACTTGTAGGATCTTGCCGGGAAACAATCACCTCCCCGCAATCCTGACAATACCAAACTGGGATTCGATGCCCCCACCAGAGTTGGCGGCTTATCCCCCAATCCTGGATGTTATCCATCCAGTTGTAGAATACTTTGGTAAACCGTTCGGGAACTATCCGTGTTTCGCCGCTTTCGACGGCAGCTTTAGCATTCGCGGCCAGGCTTTTCATCTCCACGTACCATTGGGTGGTCACCATAGGTTCGATAATTTCACCACCACGCTGAGAACGGGGCACATTGAGGGTATAAGGCTCTTCTTTAATTACCAGGCCAGCCTCGGCCATGTCCGCCCAGATTTGCTTACGGGCTTTAAAACGTTCAATGCCCGCATATTTTCCAGCTTGTTCATTCAGGGTGGCGTCCTTGTTCATGATATTCATGAATTCCAGGTTGTGGCGCTTACCAATTTCATAGTCATGCGGATCATGCCCGGGGGTGATCTTTAAAGCACCGGTTCCAAATTCCTTCTCTACATAATCATCCGCGATTACAGGTATCATGCGGCCGAGGATGGGTACGATCACTTGCATCCCAATGAAACGAGCGTATCGGGGATCATCTGGATGGACGGCTACCGCCGTATCAACAGGGATAGTCTCAGGGCGTGTTGTGGCAACCGGGATAAAATCGCCGCTGCCCTCAGCCAGCATGTACTTGAAATAGTAGAGTGTGCCGGGTTCTTCGGAATACTCCACTTCCAGATCCGAAACCGCGGTTTGTAAGCCTGGTGACCAGTTGGTCATCCGAGGCCCGCGATAAACCAAGCCTTTTTCATAGAGTCTCACAAACGCTTCGCGCACGGCTCGAGAGAGGCCATCATCAAGTGTAAAGCGCTCCCGGGTCCAATCACAGCTGGCACCCAAGCGCCGTATTTGGCGCACAATTTGGTCACCAAATTCGCTTTTCCACTCCCAGACTTTTTCAACAAATTCTTCCCGGGAGAAATCGGTGCGTTTTTTGCCCTGCTTGGCCAGCATTTTTTCCACCTGCAATTGGGTGGCAATACCAGCATGGTCGGTCCCGGGAACCCAAAGAGTTGGCTCGCCTTTCATGCGGTGATATCGAATCATCACATCCTCAGTAGTTACAAAGAGCGGGTGCCCCAGGTGCAATGCGCCCGTTACATTGGGAGGTGGGATGACAATGACGAAAGGCTTGATGGAAGGGTCAAAGCCAGGTTTATTGGGGTCATTGGAAGGCTGAAAGTAACCCTTCTGCTCCCAATCCTGATAAATCGGCTCTTCGTAGAGCTTAAAGTCGTAAGTCTTTGGTAGTTCAGTCATGGCGACCTCTTTCTTTTGCAGGCATAACCATTTATTGGCTATGCAAAGTAATCCGTTGTCAATTTTTGCTTTACCACTTTGGCAAATAAAAACACTCTCGCCTCTAAGAGGACGAAAGTGTCGCTTCCGTGGTACCACCTCAGTTCACCAAAATTGGTGCACTCTTACTGCGCTAACGGGCTTACCCGGACCGGTCTAATCCCTTGCGGTTTCTTCGGTCAAACTATCGGCGACTTCACTCCCTTACCCTCCGGGTCTCTCACCAGGCAACCCTTATCTGTATCAGGATAGAGGAATTACTCCTCCGACACAACGATTATAGCATAGGCAGATAATTTCCCACAAAAATCAGCAAGATTTAATTAATCGTGGCTGGTGGTCGTTATTTCACTAATTTGACCTCTATGGCTTGAAGAAGCCAGGTTGAATCTTCTCTAACTAACCCGAGCACGAGTTTAAGTTAAAAACAAAAGCCCCAGTAATGATGCGTACTGAGGCTTTGAGAAACATCTTGGCTTTGGCGTCTACCGCCCCATGCTGGTAACCTGGTCTTCCCATTTATGCCAGCCGTTGAACTTTTCATCGATGATTTTCTTGCCCTCGCCTGGATGGTCCAGCCCAAGCAATTCCAAATCCGCGTCCACCATGATGCGCACAAGTTCATGGAATTTCACCTTGGGTTCCCAACCTAACTGGTTGGCCTTGGCAGGGTCCGCAAGCAGAAAATCGACCTCGGTTGGGCGGAAATAGCGTGGATCCACTTCGACATATTGGTGCCAATCCATACCTGCGTAACCAAAGGCTTCATCCAGGAATTCCCGGATGGAATGCGATTCACCGGTTCCAATAACATAATCTCCGGGTTGCTCTTGCTGTAAAAGTAGATGTTGTGCCTCAACATACTCAGGAGCATAACCCCAGTCACGTTTGGAATCCAGGTTGCCCAGGTAGAGTTTGTCCTGCAGGCCGGCCTTAATGGATGCCAGGGCGGCTGTAATCTTGCGGGTTACAAAGGTCATCCCACGGCGAGGCGATTCATGGTTGAACAAAATGCCATTCGTGGCAAAAATATTGTAAGCTTCACGGTAATTGACCACCATCCAGTAAGCATAGAGTTTGGCTACACCATAAGGACTGCGTGGGTAGAAGGGAGTTGCCTCACTCTGGGGTGGTTTTGCCGAGCCGAAGAGTTCACTGGTGGAAGCCTGGTAAAACTTGATGTCTTTCTTTACCCGCCGAATAGCTTCCAAAACACGCGTTGTGCCCATCCCTGTGGTGTCTCCGGTATATTCGGGCATTTCAAAGCTAACTTTAACGTGCGACTGGGCGGCCAGATGGTAGACTTCGTCTGGTTTTGTGTCATAAATGATATCCCCAAGCGAACCAGTAGAACCCAGATCACCGTAATGGAGGAATAAGTTTTCGCCTGTTTTACTGTGCGGGTCCCGATAAATATGGTCGATGCGCTGGGTATTGAAATTGGATGCGCGGCGGATAATGCCATGCACGACATAACCTTGATGCAATAAGTATTCTGCCAGGTAGGAACCGTCCTGGCCGGTAATGCCGGTAATTAATGCAGTTTTCATAGCGCCTCAATTTTTGTTATTTTGCCTAATTTTACCTGATTACGAGTAAATGAATTTCGTACGCTAAATTTTCGCAGATAAGTTTTCAGGTCATCACAGGGAACCTATCAAGTACATGGTTCAGGTATAATCTTAAAAATAATATTTCTTAATGCAGATTGAGGAGACTATGAAGAAAATTACCCTCGTTATTTCCATAATCCTGGTACTTTCGATGCTTCTGGCGGCCTGCCAGAACGTACCAATCGCCACCACACAAGCACCTGTGGAACCCGCGAAGCCTGATGAACCCACTAAGGCTGCTGAACCTCAAACTTTAATCGTTTGGGACCAGTTCTATCGCGATGTTGAATCAACTGTTATGGACACCTTGAATAAGGAGTTCGAAACCGCTCACCCAGGTGTAAAGATCGAACGTGTTGTTAAAACCCTGGATGACCTGAAAGTCACCGAAAAATTAGCGCTCGCTGAGGCAAATGGCCCCGATGTCGCCCAGGTGAACCAAGGCCGTAGCGATATGGGCGCTTTGGTACAAGCCAACTTGCTATTGCCCCTGAATGACTACTACACCAAACTTGGATGGGATAAGATCGTTACCAGCTCGATTGCCAGCCGCAACAGCTTTACTGCCGACGGCAAGACCATGGGTTCCGGGAACATCTACGGTGTCAGCCCGACAGCTGAAGTAGTGGGTGTTTACTATAATAAAACGCTCTTCAAAAAGAATAATTGGACGATTCCAACCACGTTTGAAGAGTTTATGACTCTGCTTGCCACCATAAAAACAGCCGGAGTGACCCCAATTTCATTTGGCTCTTTGGATGGCTGGAATGCAATCCACGAATTTAGCGCCATTCAACACCTGCTGGTGAGCCCCGAATACATCAACAACCTGGTTTACGGGATGAACAATGTCTCTTTTGATACACCTGAGAACCAGCAAGCCGCACAATTACTGCTGGATATTGCCAATGCCGGGTATTTCACAGATGGATATGCGGGTATTGGATATGACGACAGCAATAAGACTTTTAAGGCCGGCGAAGGTGCCATGACAATCACTGGTTCCTGGTTGGCCAGTGAATTAATTGCGGACACTGACCAGGAATTTGGTTTCTTCCTTTTGCCTGGTATGGGTGGTAAAGCCGGCATGGCTATCGGCGGTGTAGGTATTCCGTTCGCCATCCGCCAAGGCACAACCAAAGCCGACCTTGCGGCTGAGTACCTAACCTGGATGATCAGCCCACGGGCTGCACAATTATGGGCAGAGATTAGTTACATGCCCGCGATGGAAGTACCAGCTGGCACCAAGATCCAGGAAGGCTCGCTCTTCGCTGAGACACTCAATGCCTGGAATGCGGTGAACAAAGCCAGCCTTGTAGGACATTATATCGATTGGGCCACCCCCACCTTCTACGACACCCTTGTGGCTGAACTTCAAAAGCTTTTGGGTGGTGTTGCCACCCCTGCTGAAATCACGGCCGCTGTCCAGAAGGACTATGCCGATTTTCTTGCCCAACAGTAATAGCACAGAAGATGCCCTGGGTTTTGATTACCCAGGGCATTCTCAAATCAATTAATGAATAGGCTACGCGCATATCCGGGAGAATCAAAGGTGCAAGGCCTGGTTTATTTGTTGCCAGGTCTACTAATCTACTTTGTATTTACATTCTGGCCGGTCTTGCAGACGGTTCGAACCAGTTTTCTGAATTGGGAGGGTTTAGCCCCTCAAAAGAACTTTATCGGTTTTGCGAACTACCTGAATGTTTTCACTGACAACAAATTCTGGCTGGCACTTTCTCACAACCTGATCTTCATTCTTTTCTACTGCATAATACCCATCTTCATTGGCCTGTTCCTGGCATCCCTGCTTGGGCGATACCCCATGAAGGGATTCACCTTTTTCCGGACGCTTCTTTTTTTGCCGCAAGTACTCAGTATGGTGGTCATCGGTGTGGCCTGGCGCTGGATCTTTAACCCCACCTTCGGACCGCTAAATCTTCTGCTGAAAGCTATTGGTTTAGGTTCCTTGGCAAGACCCTGGCTGGGTGATTTTGCCTTGGCCTTGCCCGCGGTCGGAGCGGTTGGCACCTGGGTGCAGTATGGCTTTTGCATGGTTCTTTTCTTGGCCGGCATGCAGCGGATTTCAACCGAGTATTACGAAGCCGCCGCCTTGGACGGCGCAAATGCCTGGCAGGAGTTACGCTTTATCACCATTCCAGGTTTACGTGCTGAAATCGGTGTGGCCTTGATCACCACCATTATTGCCGCGTTGCGTGTATTTGACCTGGTATTTGTGACCACACGCGGTGGACCGGGGGAAGCTACGCTGGTAACAGGTTTCCTGGTTTATCGTTCGGCGTTCCTGCAAAACCAAACAGGTTATGCCGCTGCGATCGCCACCATTCTGACCGTCATCATTCTGGCAATCTCGTTGCTGGTGCGCAAGTACCAGGCTGCTGATGCTTGGAGTAAAGAATGAAGCAAACACCAGGCGCTCAGATATTCCGCTACTTATTGCTGTTTAGCTTCTCGCTACTGGTCTTTTTACCCATCACAGGTCTACTACTTAACGCGTTTCGCTCCGCAAGCGAAGTTAACCTCAACCCGTTTGCCTTGCCTTCCCAACTTTCCCTTGAAAACATCAGAAATGCCTGGACGGTTGGTCGCTTTGGAATATTCTTCAAAAATAGCATAATCGTCGCCGTTATCAC
>DATIUL010000410.1:0-7337 GCA_035466865.1 Anaerolineaceae bacterium
GTATCCACAATATGTTCAAGAATACGCGGGCCGGCAATGGTGCCTTCCTTGGTAACGTGCCCGATGACAAAAATGCTTATGCCAGTGGATTTTGCCAGTTCCCGCAAGCGGGCGGCGCATTCCCGAACCTGGCTGACGGACCCAGCCAGCGATTCCATCTCCGGTAGGGTCATGGTTTGAATTGAATCAATGATAACCAGGGCGGGCTTGGTATCGCCGATATGGTTGAAAATGGTGCCCAGATTAGTTTCGGTCACCAGTAGTAATTTTTCGGGGAGAATCGGCTCATTTTGGGTGTTTTTTGTCGCCAGGCGGTCTGCACGCATCTTGATCTGGCGTTCAGACTCTTCACCAGACACATAGAGCACCCTGTCGGTCTCTGCCAATTGCATGGCCACCTGCAGGGTGAGGGTGGATTTACCAATTCCCGGATCTCCACTGATTAGAACAATGGATCCAGGCACAATACCCCCGCCGAGCACGCGGGAGAACTCCTCCATTTTGAGAGGAATGCGCTCCTCGCGGTCCGACTTCACCTGTCCAATTGGGCTGGGCTTTGAATTTTTACTCAAACTTTTGTAACTTTTACCCTGCGAGAGCGTTTCGGGTTCATCCGAAACTACCTCTTCCACCATGCTATCCCATGTTTGGCAGCTGGGGCAGCGCCCAAAAGGCGCGGCCGAAACGTGCCCGCAGTTCTGACAGACATAGCGCCTGTAAAGTTTAGGCATTTACCTTTTCCTTAGGCGTGCGTGGCTTGCGGGCTTTCGGTTTGGCCTCAGGCAGTGCCTCAGGTTTTACATCTTCGGCGGCTTTAGCCTTTGTTGCACGTGTTTTTTTCTTGATTTCGGGTGCAACTTCCTTCTTATGCAGGTTAATTGCTTCACCAGCATCTTTATCTGATTTCAACAGGTCAACGATGACGGTATCTCCCGGCTCAAATTTGCCGGCCAGAATGGCATCGGAGAGGCATTCCTCCACCTGTTGCTGGATAACACGCCGCACAGGCCGGGCACCCATTTCAGGGTCGTAGCCGGCTTTGGCAAGGTAATCCAGGGCTGCTTGAGAGGGTTCAAGAGTCAGCTTGTATTCAGAAAGCCTTTCGCTTACCTTGGCAATTTCGATCGCCACAATTTCGCGAATATCCTCACGATTAAGCGAACGGAACACAATAATCGAATCCAGCCGGTTTATAAATTCAGGCCGGAAGCTGCGTTTGAGGGTGTCCATCAACTTTTTGTGCATGTCGTTATAGCTGATCTGCTCGGACTGAGCCTCGTCCACATTCAGTGTAAAGCCAAACGTGCTCTGCTTGCGGATCAGGTCCGCGCCGATGTTGGAGGTCATGATGATGATGGCGTTCTTGAAATCCACTTTGTGGCCCTTGGCATCGGTCAGATGGCCTTCTTCCATGATTTGCAGCAGAATCTGCAGGGCTTCAGGATGGGCTTTTTCAATCTCATCAAAAACCACCAGTGAATAAGGCTTGCGGCGGATGGCTTCGGTCAGTTGACCGGCTTCGTCGTAGCCAATATAGCCAGGAGGCGCGCCAACGAGGCGGCTGATGGTGTGTTTTTCACCAAATTCGCTCATATCAATTTGAATAAGCGCGTCTTCGCTGCCAAACATTTGCCTGGCAAGCGCTTTGGTCAGTTCGGTCTTGCCCACGCCGGTGGGGCCTAGGAAGAGGAATGAGCCAACCGGCCGGTTGGGGTCCTTCAGTCCTGCCCGTGCTCGGCGGATGGCTTTGGCAACGGCATCGATGGCCTCTTTTTGGCCTACGATAGCTTTAACCAGTTCTTTTTCAAGGTTGAGCAGGCGGGCGGATTCCTCAGTATTGATTTGTGTCAGTGGAATCCCAGTCCACATGCTGATGACATCGGCAATGTCCTCTTCGCTTACCGTTGGGGCGGTGGCGCGGTCCCATGAGCCTTGCATGTCGTGGATTTGCGTTTCCAGCTCTTCCTGTTTGTGGGCAAGGGCCTGCAGGGCATCGTTATCTTCATGCTGTTTGGCACTTTTGAGGCCCTGGCGTACCTTATGCAGCTCGGCCATAATCTCTTTGCTGCTGATTGCCGATGCGCTTTTATACATGCGCACACGTGAACTGGATTCGTCCACCAGGTCAATGGCTTTATCCGGCAGGAAACGCTCAGTCACGTAGCGGGCTGAAAGCTTGGCGGCGGCTTCGAGGGCACCGTCAGAAATCTTGAGGCGGTGGTGCTCTTCATAATTGGGGCGCAAACCCTTGAGGATTTCGATGGTCTCCTCTACGCTGGGCTGGTCCACGATGATGGGCTGGAAGCGGCGCTCCAAGGCGGCATCACTTTCGATGTTTTTGCGATATTCGTTGAGCGTAGTGGCGCCAATCACCTGCAATTCCCCACGGGAAAGTGCCGGTTTGAGAATATTGGCGGCATCCACCTGGGAGCCAGCTCCACCAGCCCCAACCAGCATGTGCAGTTCGTCAATGAAAACGATGGCACCGCTGGATTTAAGCTCTTCAATCACGCGCTTGAGGCGTTCTTCAAACTGGCCGCGGTACATAGTACCTGCCACCAGTGAACCGACATCCAATTGCAAAACGCGCTTGTCCAGCAACAAGGCTGGCACATCGCCATCCAAAATGCGCTGAGCAATACCTTCAACGATGGCTGTTTTGCCAACGCCAGGTTCGCCGATCAGTGCAGGGTTGTTCTTGGTGCGGCGCGCCAGGATCTGGATGACGCGTTCGATTTCTTTTTCACGGCCGATCACCGGGTCCAGTTTGCCTTCTTCAGCCAGGGCGGTCAGGTCGGTGGCTAGCTCGTCCACCAGAGGAGTTTTGCCGGTTTCCTTCTTTGGGGAACGATTCCAGCGTGTAGAACCTTGCTTCTGTTCAGCAGCCTGGGCTAATTCCGGGGGAGGAGCAGTGTGAATATCTTCATCCTGATGGGATTCGGCAATAACCCGGGCGGTCTGGCGTTTGATTTGTTCTGAGGTGACCCCCAATGTGGCCAACACTTGCATGGCCTTGCATTCGGGGTTCTGGGTAAGGCCGAGCAGCAGGTGCTCGGTGCCCACCATGGGCTGTTCACCAGTTTTGGCGGCATCCAATGCATCTTCAAGAGCCTTCTTAAGCTCATTCCCCAGGTGGGGCTCACCTGTATGGGGCACCTCGGCCGGTTTGACTGCAAGGCGCAGTTCTTCAGCCACCAGGCCAAGGTCGGTAAGCACGCGGTGGGCAAGGCTGCCCTCCTCGAGCATCATGGCGAGCAGCAAATGTTCGGTTCCAATTTCAACGGAATGCAAACGCTCAGCTTCGAATTGCGCTAAGGAAAGCACCCGCTTGGCTTTTTGAGTAAATTGTTTCATGCCGGGCACGGCAAAACCTCCAGTTTACTGCCTAGCGATCGATTTGTTTATCGTAAGGCAGGTAATTAATAATTATATGGCAATCATAGCCGAGGTCATTGTATCAAAAATGGAGGCCTCTTTTTTGCCTGGACTGGTTTTATGACGAAAGATTAATAGAGTTTTTGCCGGGGAAGCCGGTTTTTATACTTAAGCAGGGAGTCGACCTTCTGGCCAAGCCCTGGCATAAGCAGCCAAAATTCGCTCACAGTTGGCATCAAATACTGGGTCAATAGTCTGGTGCTCCGGATGCGCCAAATACCATTGGCTCACTTTACGAATTCCCTCACTGAAAGGGACGGTGCAAACAAAATCGGGCACCAGGGCTTTGATCTTGCGGTTATCCAGCATGAAGCTGTGGGCCTTGTCGCCAAGCAGACCATCGCCCCAGGCGGGGTCATATTGATCAATCAGGTCGGATGGCACATGCACAATCCTGGGTGATACACCGAATGCCTCCGCGGTCAGGGTAAATATCTGGTTCCAGGTAAGCCATTCATCGGAGGTGATGTGGTAAGCCTCACCAATGGCTGCCTTCTTACCGAACAAGCCCACAAAACCCTTCGCAAAATCGGCGTTGTAGGTCATCGTCCAAAGTGATGTGCCATCGCCATGCACAATCACAGGTTTGCCTTTGAGCATACGGTCAACGACCGTCCAGCCACCGTCGAAAAGGAAAAGAGTCTCATCGTAGGTATGGGAGGGGCGCACGATGGTCACTGGGAAGCCAGTTTCACGGTGAGCTTGCATCAGCCTGGCTTCGCAAGCGATTTTGTTGCGGGAATATTCCCAAACGGGGTTCTCAAGTGGGGTTTCTTCGGTCACAGGCACTTTTTGAGGCGGTGTCTGGTAAGCAGAGGCGGAGCTGATGTAGAGGTATTGCCCCACTTTCCCACTGAAAAGTTTGAGATCAGTTTCAATATGCTCTGGCACGAAACCCGTGAACTCTGCCACCACGTCAAACGCGTTGTCTCCCAGTGCTTTTCTTGTAGCTTCAAAATCGCGAATGTCGGCTTGGATTACCCGGGCGCCTTCAGGTGTCGCTCGGAAAGATTTACCACGGGTGAGCAAAGTTACGTCCATTCCCCGCTCGAGGGCCAATTTGACGCAGCCCGAACTGATGATGCCAGTACCGCCAATAAATAAAACATTCATTTGATCTCCGTTTTTTCTGTCAAAGTTGAAACCACTGATTTTGTGGTGGGTTATAGGTTCTCTTTTATCCGCCGGGTGACGAGCAGTGTGAGAATGAGCAGCCCATAAAGGGCGGCAATGATGCCGAAAGCGGGTTGAATGCCAATACGGTCTGCCAGGCTGGCCAATCCGAAGGGCAGCAGCAGGATTGCCAAACCGCTTGCCAATGTGGCCCGCGACCCAGCCAGTTTCTTCTGTTCCCCGGCGACCCCAAGTTCGAGTGAAAGAAGGGCAGGATAAAGCATTGAGACACCCGCGCCTAATAGAAAGAGGCCAACGAGGGCAACGATGGCCTTGGTCTGCAGCCAGTAGAGGCTAAAACCAAGCATGCCAATGAGAATGGTGCCGGCCAGCACTTTTAAGGGCTGGTACCGTTGAATTAAATTACCACCGCCAAAGCGGCCAACGACCATTCCAAGCAGGAAGAGGCTCACCAATTGGGCAGCCAGGGCCTGATCAAGGGCAAAGACTTTAACAAGGTATTCGGCACTCCAGTAAATGGTGCAAAATTCAATGGAAACGGATAGCACCTGCGCAAGCCAATAACCCCAAAATTTCTTCGGCAATTTGGCTGTGCTCAATGTACCTTCGGCCATATGCTGATTTTTGGAGCCAGCGAAGAATAATAGCCAGACACCGAGGGCCAGGTCAATAACGACCGCAATCAGCACCGCAGGCTGCCAGGAGCTTAATTTTGCAGCCGCGAAGCCTACTGCCAGTGGGGCCAGCGTTGACAAAATTGAAGAAAATCCGTTGGCTTCAGCAATGCCAACCGAGCTGCGCTCGCCCATTTCCTCATCCAGGATGGCAGGGTAAATCGAGAGTATCAAAGTACCCACCAAGCCCATCAGGAAGAGCCCGCTGACGGTGATCACAGGCGAGTTGCCGTAGGTCAACGCCAAACCACCCAACCCCATCCCCAGGCAGCCCAGGCCGACGGCTTTCCAGTGGCGGATGCGCCTTAGCAAATTGCCACCAAACAGGCCAACCAAAACCATTCCAGCCGCAAAGGCAGAAAAATGGAGGCTGGCCAGGGTGTAGTTCATGTGGAACTGCTGGCGCAAATAGCCGATGATAGGTCCGGGAACATTCATCAGATAGGCATAAATTCCCAGGATCAAGTAGATCAACAGGGCTTTGGGCGTGCGGACAGTTTTTTTCATCGTGCTTGGTTTTTCGGGAGAATGAGTCATGAATGGCAGCGCCTTATTGGGTTATTCAAACTTGTAAGGAGGCAGATCTTCCTCTTCTTGATGTTCGGGCTTATCCTCACCACGGCGGGCAGAGCCCCAACGGCCGGCAAAATCGCCCCAGTAACGCGCGAGAATGAAAATTCCCATCACAGGCAGAGCCATGGCCATCATCACCACGCCCCAAACCGCGGCGTTCTGTGCGCCTTCCCAGCCGGCCACCGTGTACCCGAAAATACCGAATCCGAGAACCACAATCAGGAGCACAATCCCGAAAAGCTTGAGTTGTAGGAGGATAAACGCCTTTTGGTCAGCCGGTTTTGCCTTTTTGCTGTGATTTTGCTGCTGAAGTTTGGGCTTAGTTTTGCTCATAAGCGGCTTTGATTAGCAGACCAATCTCAGGGCTGACTTGTTCTGCGTCGGTTAGGATGATACGGTGGGTGCACTGACCGGGGGCTTTGCCCTCTTCCAATAGCGGCGAAGTGGGGGCGGTCTTGAAGCGCAACCCCAAAGTGACCTTGATTTTGGAGCTGGCCTCCACGGCCATGAACTGGCGGTTGTGCACAAAGGGGGTGTATCCGCCGCGGCCTTCCATGACGACATCTTGCCCACAAGCTTCGGCGAGTTGGCGCAGTCTGTCGAAGATGGGCCGTAACGCCGCTTTTTCGCCCGCGTATTGGCTATCGGTGTAGTTTTCATTGGAGGGGCGCTGCCAGCCCGCAGCTTGCGCGGCGGCATCTGCAATGGCCCATTGACTGTTTTGGGGCACCTGGTGCTCAGTTTTCAGCCAGTTACGCACGGCTTTTTGGTCCAGCGGGTCGATGCCGCTGGCCTGCACGGCTTCCACCCACTCTTCCAGGGTCTTGCCGGTGCGTTCCTGCATGCTTGTGGTAACTGCAGCCATCATATCTTGTGGGTTCTTGCTTGCCATCTTCAACTCCAATCAGTAATGCCTAAATCTTACATCATTTGGCTGGATAAAAATCAGGAAAATGCATTGTTTTTCTCAATCAAAAGGTAAAATTAATTAGTCAATTTCATCTCATCTGACCGGGTAAGGAGGGACGTGACAAATCGCAAAAGTCTTCCAATAGGCCTTATCTTGCTTCTCTTTATTAGCTTCCTCCCTGTTTCTCTCAGTTCTGCTCAACCGATTGCTCCCCCAGACACAAAAATACCCAATTTTGATTGTTATCGCGATGCTGCCTCGATTGTTGCTAAGATGCAATTGCTGGCTGAAAGCTATCCGAGCTTAAATAACCTAATTGAGATTGGAGAGTCAGTTGAGGAGCAGCCAATTTATGCCTTTGAGATTGGCAACGAGGAAATAGCGAATAAACCGCATTTTTTCCTGCTGGCAGGATTGCATGGCAATGACTTTTCCCAACCTTAAGTTAGCCTGCGGTTTGCTGAGATGCTGCTGGCAGGCTATGAAACCAATGCAGACCTGCGTTGGATTGTCGACAACGTGGAAATTGACCTTATCTTGCTTGCCAACCCTGATGGCAGACTGGAAGCTGAAAAAAAGGCAGAAACATTTCCCAATCCAAAAGATGTTGA
>DATIUL010000411.1:0-1787 GCA_035466865.1 Anaerolineaceae bacterium
GGATGCAGCTTAATTTCTGACAATCTAAAAGCCAGGAAGATGGATACCATATAGGAGACAGCTACGATGGCCATCCAAATCGCCCTGGCGGTCAAAAATGGCAGCAAACTGAGCGGCATATAGATAAAGAGGGTAAATACAGGTTCAATGAAGCTGCCTTGGTCAAAACCATTGTTGGTGAAGCCCAGGTCCTGTTGCAGCGAGTTGGCTTCTACAGCCACTTTGGGGTCGTAAGGCGAAATGCCTTCTCTCAACCAGAGTCTTGCGGCCGCGTAGCGTGGAGCAAAGTCATCACTGGCTTTGAAGCGCTGCTGCAAGTTCAGATTCAAGAATGTCATAACCACCAGTGAGATGAGCATTACCAATGGGAACCAGAGATTGGCTGAGTTGCGAAGTTTCATGATGATATAAGTCCACATGCATTTTAAAGCGGAAACAGGCGCTGGTCAAACCCGATGCAGATTTTCAGATTACATTTATCTCTTATTATGGTCAGAGTTAGATCAGAAATTGTGATTGGCCCCAAAAATACTTGAATTTCACTCCAAAATATCGTACTCTATCTGCGTGACCAACCTAACCATCCCCATAGAAAGAAATTAGCATTAATGGCAAGAATAAACAATGACAAACCTGTGATTGACGAGGAGAGCGAATCTCCTGCCCTTTCCCGACTCCTGGAGCTCGGACGCAAGAAGACTTTTGTAACCTATGATGACATCCTGCGCATGATGCCGGATGCGGAGACCGACGTTGATCAACTTGATGAAGTTTATCAAGCTTTGCTCAATGCCGGTATCAATTACACAGAAGACTCAACCACCGCCGAAGAACCTAACGACGAAGACCTTACTGAGGTTCTGGACGAGAATTTTACAATCTCTGATGATTTGGCAAACATCGACACGGATGACACCATCGGACTTTACCTCAAGGAAGTCAGCCGGGTTCCCCTTTTAAGCAATATCGAAGAGGAAGTAGCCCTCGCGCAGCGCATCGAAAAAGGCAAAAGTGCCCGCGAAGAACTAGCCAAGGGCAATGTAAGCACAAAACGCAGATTAGAACTCGGAAAATTCATTCAGGATGGGCAAGTAGCCCGTGAGCATTTGATTACCGCCAACTCCCGTCTGGTCATCAGCGTTGCCAAAAAATATATGGGCCGGGGAGTGCCGTTCTTGGATTTAATCCAGGAAGGCAACATCGGACTTATCCGTGCTACAAAGAAATTTGAATATCAACGCGGTCATAAGTTCAGCACCTATGCCACCTGGTGGATTCGCCAGGCTGTCACCCGTGCAATTGCCGACCAGGGACGCACTATCCGCGTACCTGTCCACATGGGTGATCAAATCAATAAACTTCTCCGAGTGCAGCATCAGCTCACCCAGCTCTTAGGGCGCGACCCCACGGTGGACGAATTGGCCGAACGGCTTGAAGTGCTTCCGAAAAAAGTTGAAAATATGATTCAGGTTGCCAGGCGGCCTCTCTCGCTCGAAACCCCAACGGATGATGAAGAGGATTCAGTGCTTGGTGATTTCATCGAGGACGACGAAGCTCCGCCACCTGATGAATTGGCTACTTACAATTTACTCAAAGAGCATTTAGATCAGGTTCTGGAATCATTACCGCCCAGAGAAGTACGCATTCTGCAATTACGGTATGGATTGCTGGATGGCCAGGCCTATACTTTGGAAGAAGTAGGGCGCAAAATGGGCGTCACACGGGAACGTGTACGTCAAATTGAAGCCCAAGCGCTTACCAGGCTGCGTCACCCCTCTGTTCGACGT
>DATIUL010000412.1:0-5056 GCA_035466865.1 Anaerolineaceae bacterium
AGGAACATGATCATGAAGGTAGGTACGGTAGTGAAGATGTTCTGCACCATAATGGCCATCCAGGCGATGCTGGGGCCACGTAAAAACCACTGTGTTGAAGGAATAGTTCCACCAAAGGCTTCCACGATCATCTGGATCAGACCGCGAGGGTCACCCAACCAGTTGACTGTCGTCCATTTACCGCCAAAAAGACTCCAGATGGAATTGAAAAGTGCGTTGATATAGCCACCTTTCAGGTAGAGCCAGACAAAAATCAGGGTGATGACCACTGAGGATGTCACACTGGGAGCATAGAAAATTGTGCGGAAAATCTGTTTGCCCTTCATTGGTTTGTTCAAAAGAACTGCCATCTGAATGGCTAAAAACGTTTGGATAGGAACTACCAGGATCGAATACCAGAGCACATTATAGAGTGCCTGAAGAAAATCTCGCTTAGTTGAGTCGCTAAAACCTTTGAAAGCCTCAGCATAATTAGCTAAACCTACCCAGGTTGGGCGGGTAAAGATGTCATAGTTATGGAACGAGATGTAGAACGCGAATAAAACGACACCGATGGTAAACGTTAGGGTGACAATCAAGTAAGGAGCTAAAAAAGCAAAGCCTGTCAGGGTTTCTCTTCTTAAGCGTGCATTACCCCACACTTTGTTAATCATACGGGCTGCCACCAAACCGATCACCGCTGCGATAACGGCGATAACTGCCAAAAAAGGCAAGGCAGTGGCTCTGACTTCCTGGAAAAAGACGGTAATTGAGTTCATCACTTTTGGCCCGCCCATAGTTGGGACATTCAAAACAGCGATGAGCAGCAAAACCACAAAGATGGACACAAAGGTAATTATCGAAGGAAGGGCGTGGAACTGTTTAGGCTTGCGGGCGTCTGCTTGCATCTCAGGAACCTCCTGGCTGTCTTAAGCCTGTGAACGAGAACCTGGGTACTCCGAAATTTCGGAGTACCCAAGTGTGCGCAATACTGGCGCTAACTTATTTACTATCCAGTGCAGTCTGGGCTTCAGCCTGGGCTTGCGCGAAAGCTGTAGCAACATCCTGGTCACCCAGGAAAATTCGGTCTAAAGCCTGTGAAACAGCATCGTTGATCTTTCCGGTGTTGGGACCCCAGTAAGCAACGATAGTATCGGGCAACAAACCGCCCATGGCAATAGCCTTGTCGTTGGGGTCAACGATCAGGTCAGCCTGGTCAGGATGGGTGCTGTAAGCAAAACCGGTCTTGACGATTTCGGCCTGATTATCACGCCCGGTAGCATAGATCACGAAGGCTGCAGAGGCCTTGGGGAACTTGCTGGAAGCGTTGACGCCGATACCGTTGGTGAAGATGATATCGCTCTGGTTTTTGGGGCCAGAGGGGATAGGCATGGCTTTCCATTCCACATCGGCAAAGGTTGTCTTCATGAAGTTGACCATCCAGCCACCTTCAGTAGTCATGCCGACCAGTTTCTTACCAATTGCTTCTCCGCACCAGCCAGCGCTAACGTCGGCTGCACGAACCAAGCTCTTTTCCGCGAACATGTCAGCAACAAATTGGGCTGCTGCCAACACTTCGGGGGTGTTCAGGGTGGCTGTCTTGAGGTCTTTGCTCACGAAGGCGTTGCCATAGGAGGTGGCAAAGGGAGAGAAGCGCGCCCAGTCGGGACCCATGCAGAAGCCACCATACTTGCCGCCTTCAGAAATTTTCTTGGCTGCAGTACGCACATCTTCCCATGTCCATTTGTCGGTTGGTTCTTCAATTCCAACTTCTTTGAATACCTCGGGCAGATAAACCAAACCAAGGGTGCCCCAGTCTTTTGGCAGAGCATAGGTTTTGCCGTTCTGAGTGAAGATGGTCATCAGAGCAGGGATGAAATCTTCCCGAGTCACTTTGGCCTGAGCCATCAGATCGTCCAGGGCCAGGATTTGCTCGGTGGGAGCAAAAGCGGTCATCAGTTGGTCATCCACATAGAAGACATCCGGAGCGGTACCGCCGGCCATTTGGGCCTTGAGTTTGGTCTGGAAATCGGAGGGGATGGGGGTGTAGTTGACTGTAACGGTGGGGCAAACAGCTTTAAAGCGTTCGATTGTTGCCTTGTAGACAGCTTGTTCGGACTCGTCGCCCCAGCCTGAGAAGGTGATGGTGGCGTCGGGTTCAACCTCAATGGGGCAGGTCCCAGCGGCGGCCGGTTCGGGCTTGGCTGGTTCCACGACTGGCGCCGCGGTTGGGGCGGCTGGTGTGGCACAAGCAGCAAGGATCATGCTGAGTACCAGGATTAAGGACACGATAGTTAGAGTTCTTTTCATTTTTCTTTCTCCTTCTTTTGACATCTTTGTTTTTGGTTTCTTTACAAAGATGGTGACTACTGCGATTGGTTCATCGAGGCAATGTGTTTCTTAGCGTAACGATGATTCTCGGATCATTAGTTCTGGACTGATTAACTCTGCGACAGGATCTGGATATTTCCCTGTCTCCAGCCAATTTATCAAACGTTCCAGGATCAGCTTGCCGATCCTGTCTGCGGGTTGATGAACACTCGATAACGAGGGGCGGGAAAGCCGGGCGGCGGGAACGTCATCAAAACCAACGACCCCAAAATCTTTGCCGGGAATTAATGCAAGGTCCCGAAGTTTTGCCATCACCCCAAAAGCCATTTCATCGTTCATGGTTACAACCGCTGTCGGCCGAATGTTGGCGGGTAATTCAAGAAGCCGTTCCAAGCCAGCGTATCCGACCGCTGCGGTTCCTTCCCCACGGAGAACCAACTTGTCATCAACGGGAAGATTGTGTTTCTGTATCTGCGTGAAGTAGCCTTGCATGCGATCATTGCCCACCCGGGAATCTGGGGGCCAGGCAAGCGCGGCAATTGATTTGTGGCCTTGCTCAACCAAATGATCAACGGCGGATTGAAGGCCCGCGCCGCCATCGACATCAATGTAAGGGAAAGATTGGTCTTTGCTTGCGCGGCCAAAAGCATAAAAGGGTACCCTGTTGTCAAGAAGAAATTTGATACCTGGCTCTTCATAATTGACCGTGGACAGCACAAAACCGTCCAATCTCCTGGTTTGGATCAATGTTTTGTAATTGGCCACCCGCTTCTGGGGGTCCAGGCTGTATGGGAAACAAAGGAAGTTGTAGCCAAAGGTCTCAGCGGCATGAAACATACCTTGCAGAAATTCATCCAAAATGGGATTGTATCTGCCTGGCTGGGCAGGCCTCCAGGAGTAGCCTATAGTGCGCGTTTTTTGAACCCTAAGCGAACGGGCAGTGAAATTGGGGTGGTAATCAAGTGTTTGGATTGCGTCGTAAATTCTTTTTTCGGTTTCGGGGGTGACGCGTGCTTTTTTGTTCAGGACCTTAGAGACAGTCTGAAAGCTGACATTTGCCTGCTTTGCTACGTCCTTTAACGTGATTTGCTTTGGCATAACTCTCTCTGCTATAAGTGGGCGAACGTTCGCCTTAAGTTTTACACCCAAACGCTAAAAGAGTCAAGGTTTCATTAATAGTATATAAAAGGTTTGTTAACACCCTCCCATTTCTTATCAAAAGGGTCCGTAATTAGCTTCAGGCAAGATTTTGATAAACAATAATGCAGTTAGAAGTGATTTATTGCTTCGGATCTCATCCTTAGCAGTTTCATTACACTCTCAAACCGTACAACCTTTGGCAGGAACTTTTCTGTGCTATTTGCCCTCGTCCATCCAGCCTGGTTTAGCAAAAGTGAACAACCGGCTATTTACTTTCCCTCGTTAATCATATATAATAGTTCTTTGCGTAAAAACAACATTTCCGCCTGAAAGGAGGTGAAACTTACAATGGCAACAGTTTCGTTACGTGCAAATGAATCTCAGGACTCACTTCTCAAACGCTTTCGCAAGAAAGTGGTAAAAAGTGGCGTTCTCAGTACTGTGCGCCGCAAGCGATGGTTCATCTCCAAAGGCGAGCAGCGAAGAATGGACAAAAAGAAGGCAGCACGCCGCTCCGTCCGAAAGTCCTTTGAAGTTTAAGTGAGGTTGCATGGCTAAAGAAGAAGAGAAAATCACCATGGACGGCACGATCATCGAGGCCCTACCTGGCACGACCTTCCGAGTAAAACTCGATAACGGTCACCTGGTACTCGGATACCTCGCGGGTCGCATGCGTCGGGCTTATATCCGCGTATTGCTGGGGGATGTCGTTCGGGTTGAAATGTCTCCTTACGATCTGAATCGCGGCCGCATCGTTTATCGGCAACGCCGCAATAACCCTTCAGATACGGCAGAATTCTAAAACCAAATTAACCCCATGGCTCGCCATGGGGTTTTTTATTTGTTTGGGTAGAGCTGTGTCTGCTGTATGAATTTCCAATCAGATTGTTCTTACATTTTCACGACATATTGGCTTGGGGGGCTTACAATTTAAACAATGACCCCAACTTCTGCAACTGGCCAAATTCGCCGCCTGGACCCCAAGCGGGATCTTACCTATGTAGCGGACCTGGTTGAAGCGGCCTTTGGGCTGCAGAACGACCCGGAAGGCTCGTCGGTGGTCAGCCAGATGCGCAATCTGGCCACTTTCTACCGCACTTACCCGTTGGCAGGTGCCCTCTCCACCAATCAAACCGGGTTTGTTTGGGAAGAAGCCGGCCAGGTGGTGGGCAACGTAAACCTGATCCCCTTCCATCGCCGCCTCACGCCCATCTTCCTGATTGCCAATGTAGCCGTCAAGCCAGAGTTTCGTGGCCGGGGAATCGCCAAGGCGCTCACCCAACACGCCCTGCGCTACACCCAGCAGGGGGGTCGCGGTGAGATCTGGCTGCAGGTGCGCTCTGATAACCAGGTGGCCATCCGCATGTACCAAGGCCTGGACTTCCAATTCTTTGGTGCCATATCCCAATGGGCCAAACCGGCCGATTTGAACATGCCCGGCATGCCTGTTGGGCCGACCTCGAGCCAATTTGAGACCCGCAAGCGCCATCCTTCTGATTGGCCGCAGCAGCAGGTCTGGTTGGGTTGGGCTTACCCAAAAGAGACACGCTGGTACCAAAACGTGGACCTGGGCCTGTTCTCCCCCTGGGCCTGGATAAACCCGCTC
>DATIUL010000413.1:0-9140 GCA_035466865.1 Anaerolineaceae bacterium
GCAGCCATGATGCCGATGTTTGAACCATCGGATAGCGAAGAAGCCAAGGACATGCTAATTGAGGCATTTGATATTAGCGAGCAATATGA
The DNA here is from genome assembly GCA_035466865.1 of Anaerolineaceae bacterium. Classification (GTDB taxonomy): domain Bacteria; phylum Chloroflexota; class Anaerolineae; order Anaerolineales; family Anaerolineaceae; genus Mesolinea. The sequence continues at coordinate 90 of DATIUL010000413.1, forward strand.
CGTGCCCGTGCTTTTCCGTATGACCACACGGGTTTGCCACTCTAAGAGCCTGGTGGAATTCAAAGATCGTCAAGAAATCCCTTTGAAGGGCTACACCAAGGACGTTAAACGCACCATCACTGTGCCGGCCAATTCCCGCCCGATGAAAGTAAAGTTGCAAAAGAATATGGCCCTCCTGCTGGATTACGCCAATCAGAGCCATTGGAACCGGGTGGAATATGGCGATAAGAAACTGGGCATCATTTGCTCTGGTGATTGCTATATGTACGCCCGAGAGGTCTTTGGCGATGATGCCTCTTATCTAAAGATTGGTTTTTCCAACCCTTTGCCGGATAGCCTGATTCGTGATTTTGCTGCGCAGGTTGATGAACTTTACATCATCGAAGAAAACGACCCCTACATGGAAGAGCATGTGCGCGCCCTGGGGATTGCCTGCAAGGGCAAGGATTTGTTCCCGCGCAACGGCGAGATGATTCCGGAAGTAATCAGGCAGGCAGTTTATGGCACAGTTCAGGCAGCAGATGAAGAAATTCAAGCCGCTGTTATTGCCCGGCCGCCAACTTTCTGTGCCGGCTGCCCGCATCGCGGTTTTTTCTATGAGCTTGGCAAGCGCAAAAATGTGATGATAACGGGCGATATTGGCTGTTATACCCTCGGTTTTAGCGCGCCTTACTTTGCCATGGATACCAATTTGTGCATGGGCGCCAGTATCAGCATGGGGCACGGTGCCCAGCAAATCTTCAACAAGAAAGAGGGCAACCAAATGCGGGTTGTGGGCGTGATCGGTGATTCCACCTTCTTCCACACCGGCATCAACTCACTGTTGGATGTGGTTTACAACCGCAGCAACATGGTTACATGCATATTAGATAACCGTATTACGGCAATGACCGGGCAGCAAGAAAACCCTGGTACCGGTTTAACGGCGATGGGCGAAGTAACCGAAGTGGTGGATTTAGAAGCCTTGGTGAAAGCTTGCGGCATCAAAGAGGTCAGGGTGATCAACCCGAATCAATTGACTGAAGTCAAAGAGGCCTTTGATTGGGCACTGGGGCTGGAAGGACCTTCGGTCATCATCACTCGCTGGCCCTGCGCCCTCAAGAAGCAATCCCAGATGGATAAATTGGAATTTCCGGCTTCATTCACTGAGAAATACCGGGTGGACGAGACGATTTGCATTGGTTGTAAAAAATGTACCAAAACCGGCTGCCCGGCGATTGTCTTCCAGGTGGAAAAGAAAAAGTCGTCCATCGACCAGGAAAAATGCGTGGGCTGCGGGGTGTGTTCGCAGGTTTGCCCTGTGCAGGCAATTGTGAAAGTGGAGGCCTAAGATGACCACCAAAAACCTTTTATTAGCTGGTGTTGGCGGCCAGGGCACCATCCTGGCGAGCAAACTGCTTACTCTGGGTTTGATGAGCCATGGCTTGGACGTAAAAATGAGTGAAGTTCATGGCATGTCGCAACGCGAAGGACCAGTTCTTACACATGTGCGTTTTGGAGAAAAGGTTTACTCCCCCGTGGTAGAAAAAGGTAAAGGCGACATCCTGATTGGTTTTGAAGAACTGGAAGTGCTGCGCAATCTGGATTACCTGCGCGATGATGGCGAAGGAATCGTTATCCTGAACACCGCCCGAATCAACCCGATTGGCGTGCTCGCCGGCGCGGATAAATACCCGCAAAATGTAGCCGAGCTGATAAAGAAGAAAACCAGCCATTTGATCGTGCTGGATGCCAGCGAAGAAGCGCGCAAGCTTGGCAATACCAAGGTGATGAATGTTATTTTACTGGGGGTGATCATTAAGTACATGCAGCTTGAAGATATCGATTGGGGAAAAATAATTGCAGAAAACGTTAAAAAGCCGCTTGTTGAAATCAATACCAAGGCACTTAAACTGGGGATGAATTTCTAAACACTTTTCGATTGACGTAAAAACAGATAACGGCTGGGATTTTTCCAGCCGTTATCAATGAATCAAAAAAAATAGTTGGAGGTATTACCTGGCTTTGGGGCGGACTTATCGGGTGAATAACTCAAACGGACTCTTAGCCTAATTCCTTTTAACATTCCGCCAGACAATTTAGTGGAAAAATGGATTGGAGAACTATTGAAGAATCTAAAGGTTCCAATAATCTTGACTCAGTCCGCTATGTCTGATAGACTCAGCAGTCGCGCTTAAGGCCAAATTGTTAGGAATGGTCTTGCGCCAGCATGCAGGTCTTGATATACTTATTCGACTTGCTAAGAGCTGATATTTAACAATTTAATAAGGGCGCCGGCGTAGCTCAACGGTAGAGCAACCGCCTTGTAAGCGGTAGGTTATGGGTTCGATTCCCATCGTCGGCTCAGGCAATCCTTTAGTGATTGTTCTTGATGAAGATCGAGAGCAATCACCAGCGGACAAGAGCAAGGCGCCCAATGGAAATAATGGACGGTTACCCAAGTGGCCAACGGGGTCTGACTGTAAATCAGATGGCAGGCGCCTTCGGAGGTTCGAATCCTTCACCGTCCACAACAGATCGCGCGTGCGGCCTGTGTACGGCTGCCCGCATAGCTCAGTTGGTAGAGCGCGTTCTTGGTAAGAACGAGGTCATGGGTTCGAATCCCATTGCGGGCTCTTGCCGAATAATGAAAAAGAAGCGTAGAAATTAAGGAGATATAGAACATGGCGAAAGCTAAATACGAACGGAATAAGCCCCATATGAATGTGGGCACCATGGGCCACATTGACCATGGTAAAACAACCCTGACTGCGGCCATCACCAAAGTGCAGGCTCTGCGCGGTTTTGGCGTTTATCGGGCTTACGATTCAATTGATAGTGCCCCTGAAGAAAAAGCCCGCGGTATTACGATCAACATTGCCCACGTGGAATATCAGACAGCCAAACGGCATTATGCCCACGTTGACATGCCTGGCCATCGTGACTATATCAAGAACATGATCACTGGTGCAGCCCAGGTTGACGGCGCCATTCTTGTGGTTTCTGCTCCTGACGGTGCCATGCCCCAGACCCATGAACACGTTTTGCTCGCCCACCAGGTGGACGTTCCTGCTATCGTGGTCTTCCTCAATAAGACCGACCAAATGGACGACCCCGAACTGCTCGAGCTTGTCGAAATGGAAATCCGCGAACTTCTGACCAAGAACAAGTTCCCCGGAGACGACATTCCGATTATCCGTGGTTCTGCCAAGCAAGCCCTGGACAGCGCTTCCACTGATCCCAACGATCCGATATACAAACCGATCATTGAACTCATGGATGCTGTTGACGAGTTCATTCCTGAACCCAAGCGTGAGCTTGACAAACCCTTCATGATGTCTGTTGAAGATGTCTTCTCCATTAAGGGCCGTGGCACTGTGGTTACCGGCCGTATTGACCGTGGTGTTATCAAGGTCAATGACCCTGTAGAAATCGTTGGTCTGCGCGACAAGCCTTTGGCTTCCGTCTGCACCGGCGTTGAAATGTTCCACAAGATGCTCGATCAGGGCCAGGCTGGCGATAATGTTGGTCTGCTGCTGCGCGGTATCGAACGCGACCAGGTTGAACGCGGTATGGTTGTTGCCAAACCCGGTTCCCTGACCCCGCACGATGAATTTGAGTGCTCTGCCTACATCCTGAAGAAGGAAGAAGGCGGCCGTCACAGTGCATTCCTGACCGGCTATCGCCCGCAGTTCTACATCCACACCACCGATGTTACTGGTGATGTGACGCTGCCCGAAGACGTCCAGATGGTACTGCCCGGTGATAATGTCAACGGGATGAAAGTGAAATTGATCTCCAAGGTTGCCGTCGAATCAGGCTCCCAGTTCGCTATCCGCGAAGGTGGCTTGACCGTTGGCGCTGGTGTTATCACCAAGATCATCCACTAATTTTAGGCTTTAGGATGGAGGAAACGTGGCTGCCTCCAAAGGGCAGCCATGTTAAATAAAAATGGCTTCAAAGAAAAAAGATGTCCGCCCTGTAATTTACCTCGCTTGTACTGAGTGCAAGGAGCGTAATTACACCTCGGTTAAGAATCGCCGCAATGATCCTAACCGCCTGGAATTGAATAAATACTGCCCTCATTGCCGCAAGCATCAATTGCATCGTGAGGTTAAGTAGTCTGCTCCAACAGGAGCAGACCTGTATAGGTCAGTAGCTCAACTAGGCAGAGCACCGCTCTCCAAATGCGGGGGTTGTGGGTTCGATTCCTACCTGACCTGTTGTTATTAATGCGTTCGTTAAGTCAAGGCTAACGGAGTAAATAGATGGCACAAAGCGAAAAGAAAACTAATTTATTTCAGGGAATTGCCCATTGGTGGCGTGAAACCGTTGGCGAACTCCGCAAGGTGACTTGGCCAACATTGCCCGATGCCATCTCATTAACCCGGGTTGTCCTGGTGATTACATTCATCATGGCAATTATCCTTGGGCTGATGGATTTTGTCTTCTCCAAACTGATTCATCTATTGGTCAGTCTTTAATATTAGAGAGAGTGGCTTGTGGCCAAGAAGAAAGTAAATCAAGAAGAAGAAATTGAGGTTTCTCCCAAGAAACCTGAAGTCGCTCTCGAAAGCGCTTCTTCAGACATGCCCAGGGTTGCCTCCCCAAAAGTTGAAGCCTCAGCTGAGGTCGTTGCTGGCGTTCAGCATAATACTGGATCAGGCGAGGGAGAACGTCAATGGTACGTTATCCACTGCTATTCCGGTTATGAGAACAAGGTACGCAAAAACCTCGAGCAGCGCATTGAGACTATGAACATGAAAGACCAAATCTTCGATGTGGTCATTCCGACACAGGAAGAAATTGAAGTCCGCGATGGCAAACGCCGTACCGTGGAGCGCCACGTTTTCCCTGGTTACGTATTGGTTAACCTGATCCTGAGTGAAGAATCCTGGTTTGTTGTCCGCAACACACCGGGCGTCACCGGTTTTGTGGGCATGGGCGACGATCCAACACCCTTACGGCCTGAGGAAGTACAGTCCATTCTGAAACGCATGGAAGATGAAGCCCCAACTTATAAGGTGAGCTTCCACGCTGGGGAACGCGTCCGCATTGTGGATGGCCCCTTCAACGACTTCCGCGGCACAGTGGCTGAAATTAATATGGAACGCTCCAAGATTCGCGTTATGGTGAACTTCTTTGGACGTGAAACCCCGGTGGAACTCGACTTCCTCCAGGTAGAAAAAGCATAAAACCGGAGCAATCCGGATATTCGTGGGAGGGTTGATACCAACCCGTTATTACCACAAAGGAGAACTATGGCAAAGAAAGTAAAAGCAGTAATTCGTCTTCAGATCACGGCCGGTAAAGCTAACCCAGCCCCGCCCATTGGTCCCGCCCTCGCACCCCATGGTGTCAATATCATGGCTTTCTGCAAGGAATACAACGCCCGCACACAACAAAAGCTTGGCGAAATTATCCCTGCGGAAATTACCATTTTCATGGATGGTTCCTTCAAGTTCGAGCTCAAATCCTCTCCCGCTGGCGTTATGCTCAAAAAAGCTGCTGGTGTTGAAAAAGGATCTGCCACCCCACAAACTGCCAAAGTTGGCAGCGTTACCCGTGCACAGGTACGTGAGATCGCTGAAGCCAAAATGAAAGACATGAATGCTCTGGATATCGAAGGAGCCATGCGGCAGATTGAAGGCACCGCCCGTAACATGGGCATCACCGTCGTCGATAAATAATCAGATCGTGGGAGGGCTTTTGCCCGGTTGCACCACAAGGAGATACTATGACCCAACACGGGAAAAATTTTGTTAATGCTGTCAAGAAAATTGAAGCCTTAAAGCTTTACAGTCCCAAAGAAGCACTTGAACTTCTTAAGGAAGTTCATTTTGCCAAGTTTGATGAGACCGTTGAAGTGCACATGCGCACAGGGCTTGACCCCCGCCAGGCTGACCAACAACTGCGTGATGTCGTTGTTCTGCCCAATGGTTTGGGAAAGACGGTCCGCGTTTTGGTTTTCGCCCAGGGCGACGCTGCCAATGCAGCCCGCACAGCAGGTGCTGATTTTGTAGCCGAAACCGATGAAGATATCAACCGCGTCGCGGGTGGATATACTGATTTTGATGTTGCAGTTGGTACCATGGATATGATGGGCAAGGTTGGCCGTTTAGGCCGCGTACTTGGCCCTCGTAACCTGATGCCTAACCCCAAAGCTGGCACTGTCGTGCAGCCCGGTGATATTGCTGAAGCAATCCGAATTGCCAAGGCCGGCCGTGTTGAGTTCCGCCTGGATAAAACCGCGAATATTCACGTACCGATTGGCAAGATGTCTTTTTCCGCTGAAGCCCTGACTGAAAACTTTGCTGCTCTGCTAGGTGCCATCCGCAAGGCACGCCCAAGCGGTGCAAAAGGCATCTACATCAAGAAACTGGTTGTTTCCTCAACCATGGGCCCTGGCATCAAAGTAGATGTCAACACCGCCCTGGCCATGGACGCAGTCGAAAAGTAAATGAAATCCGGGTGCGGCTTAACGCTTAGCCTGGTCTTCTCATAAGGTTTACCCCAACAAGTGGTTCTGTAGTACACTTAGCGGGCTACAATTGAATACTTAAGTCTTCACTTAAGAAAGCTGGTGCCGTTAGCGGCTTAATTTCCCGCCGAGGTGGAGGTTCAGAAGCTTCAGAGCCTTATTGAAGTTAACTCGAATCTCTTTCTGTGGGAAAAACGGAAAGAGATTTTTTAATTCTACCGGAAGGAGGTAGTAGAAATTGGCTTTTACAAAGAATCAAAAAGAAGTAATGCTCCAGCAATATGAAAAATGGCTGGACGAAAGCAAAGCAGTATTCGTGCTTTCATACAATAAAATGCGCATGCCTGCAGTGAATGCAGCCCGTGCACGTTTGCGTGAAGCAGATGGCGCTTTGCATGTTGTCAAAAATCGCATTTTTGCCAAAGCCCTGGAAAGCAAAGGTTATCGAACTGAACCTGGATTCTGGGAACAAAACAACGTGGTTGTCTTCGCTTTTGAAGACGCGCCCTCAGTTGCCAAAGGTTTGGCAGAAATCATCAAGGCCAACCAAGCGTTTGAAGTGCGCGGTGGTTACCTTGACAAAAATGACCTGACTGTGAAGCAAGTTAAAGATCTTGCCGACCTGCCCACTTTGCCCGTAATGCGCGCGACCTTCCTTGGTCTGCTGCAGACCCCTGCAAGCAAGCTTGTTCGTACACTCGCTGAACCCGCCCGTGGTTTGGCAGCGGTCATCAAGGCAAATTCTGAAAAGCAGCCAGAAGCTGCATAAGAAATCAAGCGCTTTCACGCAAAGTGATGGCGGAAAAATTTGAAAGCAAAGAATAAATTTTAGGAGATAGAAATGGCTGATTTAGTAAAACTTGTTGAAGAACTGAGCAAACTTTCCGTTTTGGAAGCTGCTGAACTTGTCAAAGCCCTTGAAGAAAAATGGGGCGTTTCCGCTGCTGCACCCGTAGCTATGGCCGCTGGCCCTGCCGCCGCTGCCGCCGTCGAAGAAGTTGAAGAAAAAACCGAATTCACCGTTGTTCTCAAGGCCACCGGCCCCAAGAAAATCGATGTCATTAAGGTTATCCGCCAACTCACTTCCCTCGGCCTCGTCGAAGCCAAAACAATGGCCGAAACCGCTGGTGCCCACGTCCTCGAGAATGTTTCCAAGGATGTTGCCAACGACGCCAAAGCCAAGCTTGTCGAAGCTGGCGCCGAAGTCGTGCTCGAGTAATTTCTTCACGAAACCCCAAAAAGCCACCCATTGGGTGGCTTTTTTGATTCTTGGCATGCGTTCTATCTACAGGGAAAGGACAAAGGATAAGTAGTAAGGAAGTTATTGATTAGCAAAGGCAAACACGAAAAACACGGTTATCCTTGAATCTTCTAAAAAATCTGCAATGAAATGTTATAGACTTATATATGGAAAATGAAATTAAATATTCCAATTATTGTAGAGTATGACCCATTACATAAGCAAGCTGAAGGAAGGTCATGGAAACTAAGGAAACAAATTCCAATGAAACTGTTCAAAAAACAGTAATCAGACGCTATCGAAATAAAAAAGTAAAACTCATCTTCAATCCCAAAGCTGGGGTGGCTAAACCAGAAGTTGCCAGCCTTGAAGAGATAATTGACCTCATGCATAAATATCATTTTGAGCCTGAGGTTTTCATCATTGAACCAGATGCGGATCTGGCTAGCAATATCAAGAAAGCCCTGGCGGATGGTTTTGATCTTTTTGTCGCTTGTGGTGGTGATGGTACTTCCTCTTCCACGGCCAGGCTATTGGCGGGTACTGGAGCTACATTGGGCATCATCCCACTTGGTACTCAGAACAACACGGCCTTGGCGTATGACATCCCTGCTGATGCCCACGAGGCCATTCGCATTCTGCGGGAAGGCAGAAAACTAAAAGTGGACCTTGGCCAGGCAACTGTGGCTGGTAAGACCACCAACTTTGTTGAGCTTTGTTCGGTTGGCCTGGTTTCGGACCTTTTTCCTTTAGCCGATGATATTCAACACGGGAATCTGTTCAAAACAGGAGAGTTACTCAAATCCCTGGCAAACGAAAAGCCTTCAAACTTTGAGATTAGCCTAGACACGAGAAAGAAGCCAATTGTCTCTACGGGCTATGTTCTACTCGTTGCCAATATGCCAGTATTCGGTTTTAATTTCCGGGTGGGCAAACGCAGCGCCATGCAGGACGGTAAATTGGACGTTTATTTCTTCAAGGATGCATCCAAGCTCGAATTGCTTTCTTACGTCTTTAGGGGCATGGAAGGCGGTTTACCGCAGGAAAAGAATATTTTACACATTTTAGCTAAAAAGGTGAGCGTCAGAGTGGATCCAAAGATGGCCATCATGTACGATGACCAACCTTTCGGTGAGGGCGATGTAGAATTAAGCATCCTGAAACATGCCCTTACCGTCATGATTCCCAAAAATTCTCGTATCAAACAAATAATCTAAGATGCAAGAACCGAAACTACCTGACACAACACCTGACTTGACCCCAGTCCAAGAAAAAGTCCAAACGAGGCATCTTCATCGTTTTGTCATTGCACTTATCCTGGGTGTTACCGCGACTGTTTTAGCACCGAGCT
>DATIUL010000414.1:0-3355 GCA_035466865.1 Anaerolineaceae bacterium
TGCCCCGCTTCCTGGTAATCAACCGCACGGTGGTGCCTTACTTGTTCCCCATTGCGGCTTTCGGTATGACTTTGAGTATTCTCTTCAACTTTCCGATAGCTATCTTCCTTACAGTCGTTCTCACCGTTGCACTGACTTTTGGAAGAGACCGTACGCTTGAACTTAGCTTGTACTACCTTCTTTCTTCTTTGAGTGGCATCCTATTGATAAGTAAAGGCAGACGCATAAGCTCTTTTGCCCTGGCAGGTCTTGGTGTTTTAGCCGCCGGAGTTGCCGTGCTGGTTTCTCTAAGATTTGGAGACCTTAATACGGATACAATCGCGTACGTTTCCTTGGGGGCGGCTGCCCTCATCAATGGTTTTGCCTCAGGGGCACTTGCCTTACTCTTCCAGTTTGTATTCTCGGAAGTGCTTGACCAACCGACACCCCTGCAATTAATGGAACTTTCACGTCCGGACCACCCCTTATTGCAGTTTATATTGGCAAATGCCCCCGGAACGTATCAACATTCTCTGCTGGTCTCTAACCTTGCAGAGCAAGCCGCTGAGGCCATCCGTGCAGATCGGTTACTTGTACGTGTGGGAACACTCTACCACGACAGTGGAAAAGCCATGAACCCGATTTTCTTTATTGAGAATCAGGGTCGGGAAAAGATCGACTCGCACGATGCGCTTCCGCCCGAAGAGGCTGCGGCGACTATTATCAAGCACATCACGGATGGTGTAGCACTCGGGCGTAAGTATCATTTGCCGGGTAGAATTATTGACTTTATCCGAGAGCACCATGGCACAATGATGACCCGCTATCAGTACGCGAAAGCACTCGAGGATGCAGGTAATGATCCATCTAAAGTAAATGCTTCCTTGTTTACTTATCCGGGGCCTGCACCCAGATCGAAAGAAACTGCCATCCTGATGCTTGCCGATGGAACTGAAGCAAGGGCACGAGCTGATTCCCCAAAAACTGAACCAGAGATTCACGCCCTTTTAACAAAAGCATTTGATTATTACAAGAGCGAGGGGCAGCTCGATAATACTGATTTAACGCTTCACGACCTAAAATTGATCAAGGATTCTTTCTTCCAGACACTCGTCCGTTCTTACCATCCACGCATCAAATACCCTGAAGCGAAACCTGTTGAAGTCCCTGAAACAGAGAAAGAACTAAAACAGGATACGCAGGAAATCAAGATCAATCCAGAAAAGCCCTGACCACTAAGGAGACCTTCATGTTGGAAATTAGCATTCCCAATCGTTTTCGTAAACAAATTTCCTTATCAGGCCTCCAAAATGCTGCCGAAGCAACATTACTGGCCTGTAAGCGTCCGGTTTCAGACCGGATCGCGTTACGCATCAGCACCAACAGGGTCCTTAAAGAATTCAACAAGAGATACAGAGGCATGGACGAAGCCACCGATGTACTTTCGTTTGAAAATGAATACGACGACCCAGAAAATGGCACTCATGTCCTCGGTGACATCCTAATCTCTTTCGAGAAAGCGCAAGAACAATCCTCAACTGGCGGATACCCGGTGGAAGATGAACTTGAAATGTTGCTCGTCCATGGTGTGCTGCATTTATGTGGTTATGATCATGGTGAGAAAGATGCTTTTGCAAAAATGACGCACCTGCAGGATAAAATTCTGACAGGGCTTGGCAATCCATTGCAGAAAAGTATTCACGAAATAGATTAAATTTAGCGGATCTTGATACGAAAGTTACCAGGTTAGAGCCATTTACAAGTGCGCTCTATTTTGTTTTGGTCAGTTTAAGTCTGTCCAATTAGCTATTAATGTCGGATCAACCTATCATTCCTGCTCGTTCTGGTAAAATCACGAACGAGGCTACCCTTGGCTGAATGCCACAATGTCCTCAAGTTGACAAACCATCAGAGTAAAAGGAGAAATATGCACGAGGACTTTCTCGATATTATTGATTATTCGCCGGAAGAGTTGCAGGCTTTACTCAATTTAGCCATTCACCTGAAGGCCGAGTACTTTACGGGTGGTAACGAGCCTGTTCTTAAAGGCAAGACCCTGGCAATGATCTTCCAAAAACCTTCCTTACGCACACGCGTAAGTTTTGAAATGGGAATGGAACATCTTGGCGGACATGCCATGTACCTCTCACCAGATGAGATTGGGCTTGGCAAGCGGGAATCTGTTGCTGATGTTGCCCGTGTACTCTCGGGCATGGTTCAGGGCATCGAAGCCCGTGTATTTTCTCATCAGCATGTGCTTGAACTAGCCCAATGGGCCAGCATTCCGGTCATCAATGGACTGAGCGACTATTCTCACCCCTGCCAGGCTATGGCGGATGCCCTCACAATCATGGAAGAATTTGGCACCCTCAAGGGTGTGAACGTTACGTACGTTGGGGATGGAAATAATGTGGCCGTCTCGCTGATGCAAATTTGCGCAAAACTTGGTGCCAACTTCACCATCGCCAACCCTGAAGGTTACAGCATGCCCGAAACGGCAATTGAAACCGTTCGTCCAATCGCTATGGAATCCGGTTCCAAACTTGCCTTCCTGACGGATCCCCATGAGGCTGTGAAGGCTGCCCAGGTCATTTACACCGATACCTGGACCAGTATGGGCCAGGAAGCTGAAACTGCAAAGCGCGAACTTGTAGTCCCCCCTTACCAGGTGAACACACAGCTCGTGTCTGAGGCGGCGGACGATGTAATTGTTTTGCACTGTCTGCCAGCCCATCGCAACCACGAACTGACCGACGAAGTGGCCGATGGCCCGCATTCGCGCATTTTCCCCGAAGCACACAACCGGCTGCACGCACAGAAGGCCGTTCTTTACACACTACTCAAAGGATAAACCATGAAAACACAGGAATATATCGAACTCGAAGATCAATACGGCGCGCATAACTACCATCCTTTGGATGTCGTCATCACTAAAGCTAAAGGCCCATGGGTCACTGATGTGGAAGGCAAAAAATACCTGGACTGCCTCTCGGCTTATTCCGCGGTCAACCAGGGCCACTGCCATCCTCGCATCGTGAAGGCCATGATCAACCAGGCCAAACAAGTAGCACTGACATCACGCGCATTTCGTAACGACCAGCTGCCTCTGCTTTATAAGAAGCTGCACGATTTGTTGGGTTACGATATGGCCATCCCCATGAATTCTGGCGCGGAAGCTGTTGAAACCGCCCTTAAAGTTGCCCGCAAGTGGGGTTACGAAGTCAAAGGCATCGCAAAGTACGAAGCTGAAATTATCACCGCGGTTGGAAACTTCCACGGACGCACCATTTCCATCGTCACTTTCTCGACCGAAGAGTTCTACCGTGAAGCATTCGGGCCTTTCACCCCTGGCTTTAAGAATGTTGCCTACGGCGAT
>DATIUL010000415.1:0-3092 GCA_035466865.1 Anaerolineaceae bacterium
CATCTGACCTGCCCGAACGTATTGAAGTCGATTTGACCAAGTTGCTTACTCCGGAAGATGAAATCACCGTTGCAGATCTGAACCTTGGCGACAAGGTAACCGTTCTGACTCCGGCTGAAGAAGTTATTGTTTCCGTTGGACGCCCAGCTCTCGAAGTTGAAGCTGAAGTTGCAGCTGAAGTTGAACCTGAAGTCCTTGAAAAGGGTAAGAAGGAAGAAGAAGTCGAAGAGAAGTAATTCTCTCCTCATTATTAAACGAATAAGCCTGGCTTCTTGCCAGGCTTATTCGTTTTAATATTTAGAGAGAAAAATGGTTTTGGAAAGACGAATCTATTATGCCTGCAATTTTTTATTCAAGGCAATCATGCTCGGTTCAACCATCACACTGCCATCCGGGAAAAGGATGGTCGGTACACTGGCATATCCACCAGTGGTTTTGACCACGAAAGCCCGGCCTTCCTTGTCATTTTCGATATCAACCCAAACATAGCTAAAGCCATTCGCATCAAGATATCGCCTGACAGAACGCGAGGAGCCACACCAGGTGGTCCCGTATACGACTAGTTCTTTGGTTTCGAGATTCATCGACTTATAGTCTTCTGCTACTTGATCCAACCTTGTTTGCGTACGAAATCGGTGATAACCGGTATATTGATGTCTTTACCGTTCAAGGCGTTTATCAGATTGAAGAGCATGTAAACTCCAAATCCGAGCCACACAATAAAGCTAAACAACCAACCGATTATTGGAATCCAGCCAACCAAAAGTGTGGCCAAAAAGACCACAGCGGCCAGCGCGACACTTTGGACGGCTTGCTTCTTGATGAACGGGCGGCTTGCTTTATCCTGTAGGAAGAGCACAACCAGGCCAACAATCGGGATGTAAGATAGACCGCCCCAGGTTTTGTCATCAGAGGTAAGGTTGGGGTCTGAGTAAGTTTGAGTGGGGGGTACGTATTGGGCTTGTTGATAGGCAGGCTGCTCAGCTTGTGGGATATCAACAGGTGGTACGTAGGGTGGAATGTACTGAGGTAGGGGCTGCTCTGGTTCTTGAGGAACCTGAGGTACAGGTTGTTCGGACATATTTCCTCCAGTATTAGCAAACGGATAATTGAGAATACAAAATTATTATAACTGAAATGCAAGCATACTTAACAACACTATCAGTGAGAATGCTCTACGCAACTTACCAACAAGGAATGATTACTGAAAGGTTAGCCTCTTTTTTTGGTCAATCGCTCAAATTAAACTTAACGAATACTTCCTCTTGTATAAGGTCGACTAAGCTGCAATCGAACAGGTGAATATGGTCTTTACAGGTAGGGAAATATGGGCGATCCACTTGACCCTTATGATAGAATTTTCCCATGTCCAGACGACTGGTCTTCATGGGTTCTCCTGATTTTGCCTTGCCTACACTTCAGGCATTGCACGAGCAATACGAGGTTGTTGGGGTGGTCACTCAGCCCGATCGGCCCGCAGGCCGGGGTCAGAAATTGCAGCCTTCGGCAGTCAAACAGCTGGCAAGTTCTCTTAATCTACCCATCTACCAACCTGTCTCCCTTCGTAAACCTGAAGCTTTCGCCCAAATTGCCGCCTGGCAGCCAGATTTTATCGTAGTGGTGGCTTTTGGCGAAATTGTTCCCAAAAACATTCTTGCACTCCCGCCACTGGGTTGTATTAACGTACATGCCTCACTACTGCCACGTTGGCGTGGTGCTGCTCCCATCCAGGCTGCGATTGCCGCCGGGGATGTGAAAACTGGTGTCACTATCATGCTGATGGACGCTGGCCTGGATACTGGGCCCATTCTTGGCATGCGCGAAGTACCTATTCGCCTGGGGACAAAAGCTGGTGAGCTCTCGGATCAGCTGGCATTTTTGGGGGCGACCTCGCTACTTGAGCTTCTGCCCAGCTACCTGAATGGTAAGGTTAGCCCGCTACCTCAACCTGAAGCTGGAGCAACCTATGCCTCAAAGTTGACAAAAGAAGATGGCTTTTTGGACCTTAGCCGCCCAGCAGAAGTTCTGGCACGCCGGGTGGATGCATATTATCCCTGGCCTGGCTCCTTTTTGGTGCTTCCCAAAGGTAAACTGAAGGTTTTGAAAGCCCATGTGCACGATGCTTACGACGTAACGCCTGAAGGCCATTTTGTGGTCAATGGTTTGCCAGCCCTCGGTACCGCTGAGAGCCTCTTGGTGCTCGATCGTGTGCAGCCCGAAGGCAAAAAACCGATGGACGGCCAAAGCTTCCTCAATGGCCAGCCCGATTGGTTGGGCTGAGGATTGTTCCTAATTCTTAGCCGCTTTAATCATCCCTCTTCTTCCAGGTTGGAAATCTCTTAATCTGTCATTCCGAGCCAGCGAGGAATCTTTGTTTGCAGGTATTAAACAAGGATCTCTCACAACCCAGTTCGAGATGACAAACAATGCCGGTCATTCCGAGCCCGCGAGGAATCTTTGTTTTCTTCCAACAGTCTGGTAAAGATCCCCTCATCAGGCACTGCGTGCCAGCTTCCCCTCAATGGGAAGCCAAAGGAAATTAATTCTCTGGTAGGGAAGGCTGAAAAGCCTTCCGTCAATTAAATGTTTTTTAGTGGGCTTGATGAGGCTTTTTCGGGAGCCCAAAGGTATTAATCATTTTCCGGGAAGAATTTGTGCTTCCATTCATAGAGTAAATTCAAAGCCTGGATGGGTGAGAGGGCATTCAAGTCCGTTTTCTTGAAGGTATCGATCAAGGGGTTGTTTTCCGGGAAGAGCCGCAATTGGTCGTCTACCAAAGGGGTTTCCTGTAAAGTATTGCCGGAACTTTGCTCCAACTGCCATAAGATCTCATTTGCCCTTTGGATAACCGGCGCTGGCAAACCCGCCAGCTGGGCTACATGAATGCCATAAGACTGGTCTGTACCACCCGGCACAATTTTGTGCAAAAAGACCACTTTACCGCCTGCCTCAGTCACCGCCACATTGTAGTTGCGCACGCCCGGCAACAGGTCCGCCAGCTGGGTGAGCTCGTGGAAATGGGTGGCGAAAAGCGTGAAAGGCTTCAATTTTGGGTTGGTGTGCAGGTATTCCACAATTGCCCAGGCAATCGA
>DATIUL010000416.1:0-3391 GCA_035466865.1 Anaerolineaceae bacterium
TGAAGCTACGATTCGCAACTTACTGCTCGGTAAATCCATTTGCTCTGATTTTGGTTATCGCATGATGGTCGGTTACTTACCTGATCCATTCGGCCACATTTCTCAAATGCCCCAGATTCTTAAGGGATTCAATATCGATAAAGCCTGCCTCTGGCGCGGTGTGCCGGAAAATATGCCAACCATTCTTGAGTGGCAAGCCCCTGATGGCAGCAAAGTGCTGCTTGCCCATCTTTATTTTGGCTATGGTGATATTGCTGATTGGCCGATCACCGATCTGGATGCTTCCAAAACACTGCTTGATGCCAAGGTTGACCGCCTGGAGCCATTCAATCAGACTGATCACTTTTTGATGATGCGCGGCACCGACCATTATGAAGCACGGCCGCTCACCCCCAAAGCGATTGCTTACTACAACCAAAAAACCGCCCTTCGCAAAGCAGTACATTCTACGCTTCCCAAGTACTTCGAGGAGGTGGAAGGGTTGGTAAATACGGGCGTTTTGAGCCCCAAGCTCGTGTATGGTGAACTCCGTGACCCCAAAAAAGCCCATATGCTCCCCGGCGTAGATTCTGCCCGCATGTGGATCAAACAACGCAATTGGTATAGCCAGACCCTGTTGGAACGGTGGGTGGAACCATTCAGTACCTGGGCTGAATTGGCCGATCGTGGAACAGAAGCCTTTACCCCTCTCAAAGGTTTTGTAGCCTCCCAACGCATCGCGAACCCCGCCAACCTGGTCAAAGAAGCCTGGAAATTGCTCATAACCAATCACCCACACGATTCCATTTGTGGTTGCTCGATTGACGAAACCCATGCAGATATGGGTTCCCGTTTTGACCAGGTGGACCAAATCGGGGAAGAACTGACATCCCAATCACTGCAAGCTCTGACCGAAAAGGTCAACACCGAGCCCTCCAAGGCCAATCAGGAAGCCTATGCCGCGGTCACCGTCTTCAATGCTGCTCCTGTTGCTGTATCAGAAGAAGTACAAATTACCGTTGACTTGCCGATTGGTGCACAATCCCTGGTTGTTCGCGATGAATCAGGTTTCAACGTTACCTGTTTATTTACAGTTGAGCCCCCTTCCATTAAGGAGTCCAATACCATCCAGGTTTCAGAATTGCAAACTTTGTTAACTGCAGCCTCAAGCGAAGGTCGCAATAACGAGCAAATGGTAAACGCGCGCCTGAAGGAAGAAGATGGCTTACCATGCATTGAAGCTGATTTCTCCGCGGTCGTCAAACCCGACCAGGAGAGCTTGATGAAGACCTTTGTTGACGTAATGACCCTCGTGAGCTGCAAAGACGCGGGCGATCGTCTGCGCGTTAAATCCATGAGCCTTCCCAAGGCGCATGTTAGCTTCTTAGCAAGCGATGTGCCTGCCGTAGGGTACAAGACCTATTGGCTGGCTCCCTCCTCCCAGGAATTTTCAACACCAGAATCTTCAAATGACGCTGAATTCATCGAGAATGAGTGGTTTAAACTTAACCTTGAACCTGCCTGGGATGGCAGTATCAGTCTGCTGGATAAACACAATGGCCAGACTTACCATGGACTCAACCAGTTCATTGACGTGGGTGACCGTGGGGATGAGTACAACTTCTGCCCCCCAGAAAATGATGCCGCTTACTCGCCTGAAATTTTCAACGCTGAATTCATTCATAACGACCTTGAGGATACGCTCTTCCTTGAATGTAAGTTTGAACTCCCTGTGCAGCTGACCGAAGGCCGCGACGCGCGAGTAGAAATCACCGAGGATTGCCCCCTGACGGTAATTATCAGCCTGCCCAAGTCTGCCCCGGTGGTGGACTTCCAGGTGCGCTTTGATAACCGTGCTCTTGACCATCGCCTGGAAGTGCGCTTCCCCAGCCACATCCCTGCCCAGACTGCCCGTTACGACTCTCATTTCGATGTCGTTGAGCGTTCCATTAACCTGCCTGACCACGACCTAAAATGGTGGGAACAACCCCGCCCTGAAGTACCTCAGCAAGCTTTTGCGGATGTTTCAGATGCCTCGCGTGGTTTGATGCTGGCAAACCAGGGCTTACCAGAAATTGCGGCTTTACGAGATTCTG
Source organism: Anaerolineaceae bacterium (assembly GCA_035466865.1). GTDB lineage: Bacteria > Chloroflexota > Anaerolineae > Anaerolineales > Anaerolineaceae > Mesolinea. The sequence goes on from DATIUL010000416.1 coordinate 2,076, forward strand.
ATGGCAACGCAGTGTTGGCGCTCACGCTTCTGCGGTGTGTTGGTTGGCTTTCCAGGGATGATCTTTGGGTTCGCCAGGGTCATGCCGGCCCAGCGCTTGAAACCCCTGATGCCCAGGAACAAGGGATCTACGAATTTGCCTACCGGCTGATTCCGCACGATGGGGATTGGCAGACGGCTTCGGGCCTGGCTTATGGGTTCCAGACTGACTTGCGGGGGGAGGTCACTTCTCTACATAAAGGCACTCTGGCAGCTCAAGCAGCCCTCGTAAAATGTGATAATCCGGCTTTCCACCTGACGGCGATCAAGACTGCCGAGGACTCTTCGGGCGTCATTGTGCGTGGTTTCAACCGCGATCACTCTCCCATTCTTGTGACTGTTATGCCTGGTTACGTTCCTGAAGCAGCCTTCCATGTGAATTTGGATGAGAGCATAATCACACCTGCAACAATGACTGCTGAAGCATCGGTGGGTCTGGATCTGAACCCCCTCAAGGTGGCTTCATTATTGTTTACGAGACCTGCTAAATGATTCCAAATCAACTTACTGAGCCTGAACTCAACCAGGCTCAGCCTTCTTTTTATATCGCTAACATTCCCATTTATGGAAGGTTGGTCCTTGCCCCAATGGACGGCCTTTCCGACCCCAGTTTTCGCTGGATAACCCGCAGGCTTGGCTCAGCCTATTCGGTTTCAGAGTTCATCAGCACTCTGGATTACAGCGTCCAGAAGCATTACCAGGTAAACCGCCTCAAATTCCACCAGGCTGAAAGACCTTTTGCTTACCAGCTGCTGGATAACGACCCTGTACGCATGGCAGAGGTAGCAGCCAACATGGAAGCGGATTTTCACCCTGATTTTTTTGACATCAACATGGGGTGCTCCACCCACCGTGTGCTTGCCCGCGGAGCAGGGGCGGGCTTGTTGCGCTCTCCTGAACTGGTGAAAGCTTGTTTTCGGGCAGTCAAGGCTGCTGTTAGCGTACCTGTCACCGGCAAAATGCGCCTTGGGATCGATGAGAATTCTCTCAATTACCGCGAAATAGCGGAATTAGCCGTTGAAAATGGCTGCGCGGCCCTGGCGCTGCATAGCAGGACGGCCAAAATGTCCTATTCGGGTCAGGTACGCCTGGAACCCATCGCGGAACTGAAAAGGCTCTTGCCCATCCCGGTCATCGGAAATGGAGATGTCATCACCACTGAAAAAGCCCAGGCAATGCTGGACCAAACCGGTTGCGACGCGGTAATGATTGGCCGAATTTCAAAAATCAACCCCTGGATTTTTGGTTGGCGAAATCGTGAAGCCGTGAGCCCCACTG
>DATIUL010000417.1:0-3100 GCA_035466865.1 Anaerolineaceae bacterium
CTTTCAGAATTGGGCGATTTGAACCAGGTTGACCTTACAGTCGGGGATATCACCACCTTGAAAATCCCTGGTCTGACACCCGACACGACCGCTTCCAATTTTGGAAAAGTGAATGACCTGGTTGAAGATAAAGACCTTGCCCTGGGAGTTGTGAACCTGGTTTTCCAATCTATTGGAACTGCATCCGTTCTTTCCGCCCGCCTGATGGGATTAAAGGATATCGTGGTAACGGGCAACCTTACCAGTTTATGCGCGGGCAGGCAGGTCCTGAAAGGTTTTTCCGAACTCTACCAACTTAACTTTGTCGTGCCCGAACTGGCGGAATATGCCACTGCTGTGGGTGCGGCACTCCACGAACTCAAAGCCGGGCGATAAGTATGCAGCGATTTTTCCTTTCTCAAGATGCTTTTGAGGGTGAAAACGTCTGTTTTTCAAAATCCATTTCCCACCAGATTATGCAAGTGATGAGAATGGATCTCGACACGGGCAGTGTCGCGGTCATCAATCCTGAGGGTAAGGAATTCCTGGTAAAGCTGAATGGGCAAGCAAATGGATTGGTTAAAGGCCTTGTGGTTGGACCGCTGCCTCCGAACGAAGAGCCAAAACTTAAGTTGGTCTTATGCTTCAGCCTGAGCCGCAGAGAAAAAGTGGAACTAATTTTGCAGAAATGCACGGAAATTGGTGTGTTTGCCTTCCAGCCGTTTATTTCCTCGAGGAGCCTGGTTCAAGATGGGGGTTTGGACGCAAAAAGATTGGACCGTTGGCGTGCCATCATCCGTGAAGCATGTGAGCAAGCCCACCGCCAACACATTCCGGAGTTGAGGCCTGTTTTAACCTACCAAACTCTGCTGCAAGAAGCAGGTCCAGAAAGCTTGAAATTCCTGGCCTGGGAAGAATCCCAGCTGGTGAACAGACTTGAGGCCAGTGCTTTGGCAAACGCAGGCGAGCAAACGCACCTGTTAATCGGCCCTGAAGGCGGTCTGAGCCTTGAAGAAGTGACTTCAGCAAAAAATACCGGGTGGCGGGTGGTTTCGTTGGGGAAGAGTATTTTACGGATGGAAACGGCCTGCATAGCTGGCAGCGCCATCGCGATTTACCTTGGCGAAGGGGATTAATTTACCAGAGGTGCAAATTTCGGTGAGGCAGTAGATTGCGCAGTCTGCCTGGGTTGGCTTTGCCAGCCCCCAAATTGAGGCCACTTTGGTTTCGGATGGCCACAATTTTGCCCTGTAATCCCAAAGGGTACTCCAGTCCGCGAATTTCCATGCCTTCAAGCCAGGGTTTTTCTTGCCGGGGTTCCAGCATCAGAATCGATTTTGTAAAATAATCTCCAAAACGCAAGATAAAATCCACATCCGCTTCAAAACCTTGAGGGGTTGAATGAGCCAGTGACATACCCAGGCTGTAGTACGGCAGGGTGGAAAAGGCCTCCAACCATAGGGAAGGTATCAGGAAGAGTTGACCCTCACGCTCGAGGATATCCAGTTTATGTTCTGCTAAGGTCTTCGTGATGGAAAAACCGTAGAGTTCAGAAAGAAATTCAGTGATTTGGTTTTGTTTGGCCGCAGAAATGGGCAAGAGCCTGGTTGTCTCAAATGGCCTGGAAGGTGGAGTTTCGCTGGTGAGGTTGAGCGGAGCAAGCTTTGTAATCTTGGCGGCAAAGAATCCGTTCGTGTTGAAGGCATCCGGCCATACGCGCAGACTGCCCGTTACGAGCGGGTCCAGTTGCCGGCTTTCGAAGGAAGTCAAGCCTTGCGTGTTGAAGGCTTTGGATGTCGTTTGTTCAATTTCTATGCAACCAGGGAAACGCCTGAGGAGGCTGTCAAGCACAAACTCGTCCTCTTCTGGGGCAAGCGAACAGGTGGAGTAAACCACCTCACCACCGATTTTCGCCGCTGATAGGGCAGATTGGAGCAAGGCAAGCTGGCGTTCTGCCAGGCGCAAGCGCTCATCCTGGCTGATGGGGCGATGTGGGTGAGTGGGGGAATCGCGCAGGGACTCCATCGAGCACGGCGCATCCAGGAGTACGCGGTCAAAGGTGTTAGGGAACCAATCGCCCCATTTTTCTCCAGGAAAATTGGTCAGTACGGTGTTCACCGTTCCCCAAATTTCGGTGACGGAGCGCAGTGCTTTGAGGCGGCTGGCGCTCGAATCGTTGGCAATTACCAGAGACTGGTCCGATACGCCATCGATTAATTGAGTTGTTTTCCCACCGGGGGACGCGGCCATATCCAGGGTCAGGCATGGTTTGGGATTCTGGGAAAAGAGAGAAACCGGCAAGATGGAAGCAGCGTCCTGGATGTAAAAATACCCAAGTTGATGCTCAGTCGTTTTGCCAGGACTGGTCACGGAGTCCATGATTTGCCAGGCGTTATCCGAAAACGGAATGGGGCTTAACTCCCAACCATACTTATGAGCAACGTGGTTAATAAACTCTTGCGGTTTGCTACACTTCAGCATATTGAGCCGTACAGCTGAAGGCGCGGATTGTAACGCACAGGTTTGCAGGCTCTCAAAGCGTTCGGGCGATAAAATTGCCTGGTAGCGGCCTAGCGCTGAACTGAGATCATTTTTCCCTGAATCGTGGTGCTGGCTCATGCAGCCTCAGATTTCTGAATAACGAAGATGAGCTCGTTGCCAATTGAGGTTTTTGAGCAATCCCAACCAAAGCCCGTGATAGCTTCTTCGATGAGGCGGGTGTGATAGGCTTCGAGAGAGTGTTTTCCTGCAAGGTCTTCTGCAGGCAGGGAGACAATTAGCGTTTTGGCTGGCACACTCAAAAAGAAATCTCTGTTGCAGCCTGGCCGTCGTTTTTCAAAACGATGGGCCTCTTTGAGGAATATTGCCAGATCTGCTTTTTCTTTGGGAGGCTCGGCAAGCACGTCCCGTCGGATGGCTTGAGCCGTTGGGTAGAAAGCCCTAAAATATCGATTTAGAAACTGGATACGCGGCGAATTCACGTCGTAACAGAGCAGTTTTGTGCCGAATCCAGGTTCCAGCCACGGCAGAATTAGTGGATCCAACGCGCAGGCCAGGTCTAGTATGGTCTTTGATTGCTCAAAATACGGGTTGAGGAATGCCGCAAATGGTTCTATAAAAG